>JBGTDZ010000080.1:0-20255 GCA_041748055.1 Aquaticitalea sp. | reverse complement strand
CCTTTTCATGTCCGTTGAGGATTTGATAAAAGGCCGTAGCTGCCCTTGAATCTCTAGAATACACTACAACTTTTTCTCCCTTATTTAAATTGATATCTATATTTTGGAACAAGGTTTCCCCATCGGTTGAAGCGGCCAAATTGGACACATTCAAAATTTGATCACCTGCTTCCCTGTCACGTTCAAAAATAATGGCAGGATAACGTCTGCTTGAAGGTCTGATGTCTGAAATATTAAGTTTTTCTATCATCTTTTTTCTACTAGTTGCCTGTTTGGACTTGGCAACATTTGCAGAAAAACGACGGATAAATTCTTCCAGTTCCTTCTTCTTTTCCTCAGCTTTTTTGTTTTGCTGCGAACGTTGTCGTGCAGCTAACTGGGAGGATTCATACCAAAAGGTATAATTCCCTGAAAAGTGGTTGATTTTTCCGAAATCGATATCCGAAATATGCGTACAGACAGAATCCAAAAAGTGCCTATCATGAGACACCACTATCACACAGTTCTCATAATTTGCCAAGAAATTTTCCAACCAGCCAATGGTCTCATAATCCAGATCGTTGGTAGGCTCATCCATGATCAGCACATCGGGGTTACCAAATAATGCCTGAGCCAATAAAACCCTCACCTTTTGTTTCCCATCCAAATCCTTCATCAGGGTATAATGATGTTCTTCCTTGATGCCCAAGTTTGACAACATCGCCGCTGCATCGCTTTCAGCATTCCAACCATTCATTTCTTCAAACCTTACTTGCAGCTCACCTATTTTCTCGACATTCTCATCACTGTAATCGGCATACAAGGCATCCAGTTGACTTTTGAGTTCAAACAAAGGCTTATTACCTATCAGTATTGTTTCCAACACCGTATGTTCATCATAAAGATTGTGATTTTGCTCTAAAACTGACATTCGCTTTGTTGTTTCCAAATGCACATGACCGGAAGTTGGATCCATTTTTCCCGATATGATTTTCAAAAAGGTGGATTTCCCTGAACCATTGGCTCCAATAATCCCATAGCAATTGCCTTGGTTAAACGTTGTATTGACCTCATCAAAAAGGATGCGTTTACCAAATTGTACCGATAGATTAGAAACTGATAACATAAACTGCCTAAATTTTCTGCAAAAGTAGTTAAAAGCAACCACACGGAAAAACATAAAAATGCCCGAATAATATTTAACAGCGCATTAACAACGGTATTAGTGGACAAGACTTATTTTTGTTGATGTTATCCAGAAACACCAACCATCAAGTACCAGATATGAAAATTCTTGTTTTGCTATTTTTGACTATGTCAATACTTTTGGGTTGTAAAAACATTTCCAATGGTGAGGGTGATTATGCCTATTTTGGGGGTGAAATCATTAATCCCAGCAATAATTATGTGATTCTGAACAGTCCCAATGAAAAATCAGATACGCTTTATCTTGATGAAAACAATAGATTTCTCAAAAAACTTACGCCGCTACAATCCGGGCTTTATTCATTTTGGCATGGTGGAGAGTACCAATTGGTTCTTTTGGAACCAAACGATAGTATCTTGTTGAGACTGAATACCATTGATTTTGATGAATCCTTAGTGTTTTCAGGAGAAGGGGCCAGGAAAAACAATTTTCTTATTGCCTCTTTTTTGGACAATGAATTAGACAATAAAAAGTTTATGCACATGATGTGGAACATGGATCCCACATTGTTCGAACAGGCTTTGGATTCCAATAGAAATGAAAAATTAGCCGAACTCAGCGACTTCATTTCAAGAAATGAATATTCCGATTTTTTCAAGACCATTGCCAACACCAGTATCAATTATGATTATTATTTCAATAAGGAATTATATCCGTTTGGCTATTATGGCTATAATAATTTGATTCACTTTAAGGACCTTCCGGAACATTTTTATGATTACCGTAATGATGTGGATTATAATAACGAAGACTTATTGGGAGTAATTCCCTACACCAAGTTTTTATTTTGGCATTTCAACAATCTCGCTTTGGCCAAGTATTACAAAACCGCCACGCATAATGTGGTTTTTGATAAGAGATCCGTGTCTTATAATTTAGAAAAACTCCATTTAATGGATAGTTTAATTACAAATGAAACAGTAAAAAATTATCTATTAAAAAATACCACAAGAGATTTTATTTTTTTAAATGAAGATGGCTCAGAAATGAAGGAAGTCCTAAATTCCTTTCTTGATAAAAGTAGCAACGAAAACGATAAAACTACTATTAAGGAATTGGTAAACTCTGTCAACAATCTTAAATCGGGAAATGCATTACCTAATATTAAACTCTTGAATTATAATGAGAAGGAAATTGAAATCACCTCGTTAATTACGCAACCCACCGTTATTTATTTTTGGTCATCAAATTTGCCTTTGCTTTTGAGAAACAGCCATTATAAAGTAAAAACATTAAAATCTAAATTTCCTGAAGTTAATTTTATCGCTATCAACATCAACGATGACGACAAATCGCATTGGAAAAAAACCATTGGTCAATATAATATTGACACATCCAATGAATATCAGTTTTTGGAACCAATAGAATCCATGAAATTGCTGGCGATAAATTCCGTAAATAAATCCATTTTGGTGGATAAGGATGCTAAAATCATCAATTCCAACGCGATGATCATTACATCGGAATTTGAAGAAGAACTAGCGCGGGTCGTCAATAAAACAGAGGCCCGCCAATAATAGCGAGCCTCATATATTTCTTTATTAACAAAGTACTTTAATTGCCTTTCTTGTAATCTGCCAAAAATTTCTCCAAACCAATATCCGTCAATGGATGGTTCAACAATCCTGTGATAGAACTTAAGGGACCTGTCATTACATCAGCTCCCAATTTTGCGCAGTCTATCACGTGCATTGTATGACGTACTGAAGCAGCCAAGATTTGGGTTTCAAATCCGTAATTGTCATAAATCAATCGAATTTCCGAAATGAGGTTTAAACCGTCCGTAGAGATGTCATCCAAGCGACCAATAAAAGGAGAGACGTAGGTCGCACCAGCTTTGGCAGCCAATAAGGCCTGACCCGCTGAAAACACCAAGGTCATATTGGTTTTTACCCCTTTGTCACTAAAATATTTACAAGCCTTTACCCCATCTTTTAGCATTGGAAGTTTTACTACAATTTGTTCATGCAGATCGGCCAAGGCCTCACCTTCCCTTACCATTCCGTCAAAATCTGTTGCAATCACTTCGGCACTGACATCGCCATCCACAAGATTGCAGATTTCAACATAATGCTTCAATATGTTGTTGGTTCCGGTAATCCCTTCCTTGGCCATTAAGGACGGATTTGTAGTGACCCCATCCAATATCCCCATATCCTGGGCTTCCTTAATTTGGTCTAAATTAGCAGTATCGATAAAAAATTTCATGAGTTATAACGTTAAGGTTTTGTTTTAATCCCGAAGTCCCAGGACTGCAAATTTACAACTTATAATGATTTTGAAGCATCTTCTCATAAACTTTATCAGGCAGAATCCGTTTGAGCACAATTGAAAATTTCTGCATGAACTCCCCTACTTTATAATGCACTTTTGGTCTGTCAGTCAATATGATTTTATGGATAGCTTTTGCCATCAACAATGGGTCTTTACCAGCATGGACATGATCATCCATCATTTTTAAAGTATTCACGTATGGAATCTTGTAAGGAGAATGTTCCAAAATTGGTTGATGAAATCGGCCGGCCGTAATATTGGTGGCAAAATCTCCTGGGGCAACATTGGTCATTTGTATGTTGAAATCCTTTATCTCCATCCGGATGGCCTCAGTCAATATTTCCAAAGCACCTTTGCTGGCGCTGTAGATTCCGCGATAAGGCAAGCCCATATACCCCGCAATGGATGTGATATTGATGATGAGTCCAGAATTTTGAGCACGCATGTGTGGCAATACCGTTTTAATGACATTGATGGGGCCAAAGAAATTCGTTTCAAAATTGCGTTTGATTTCTTCCATGGGGATTTCCTCAACTGGTCCTGTGATCCCAGCACCGGCATTATTGATCAATACATCCAGCCTTCCTTCTTTTTTGATAGTTATCTGAACTGCCTTTTGAATCGATTCTAGATCGGAAACATCCAATTGAAGCAAATCGAATTTGCTGTCTGTATATCGTTCCGGATTTCTGCTCGTTCCAAATACGGTATATCCTTTCGACATCAGAAAGTCACCAATGGATTTTCCAATTCCTGAAGAACCACCGGTGATAAAAACAACTTTAGACATAATTAATCGATAACCTTTAGACAGCTAAAATAAGAAGAAGATATTAAAAGTCCTTTTCTTTATTAAGGATTTAAAATTGAAAAAAAACATTCGTGTATTCGTGGCTAAACTAGAGAGGAACTAAAGTAAACATACTGAAATTGTAGGATGATAACTTTTACCTTGAAAGTAAATTACAATTTTGAAGAATGAGGTTCCTGCCTTCGCAGGAATGTACAAAAAATGGCAAGCTACCTACATCACACCGCTACGACCATATACCTTTGCTGCGTTCCCGCCCTGGAGGATTCAACAGGAGCTGGTTGTGTAGGACTTGCCGATGCAAAGATACAATCTTTTAATACTTTCGCAATGATTTTCTAAACTGAATTTAATTAAATAACTTGCTTAAAAATTCATCATCCATATGTCATTTGCTAAACTTTTTACTATCACGACCTTAAGTCTGTTTTTATGGACCTGCGGAGGATCGGACACCAATAAAAATAATTTTTCTATTGCAACAAACGCCAAAAAGAATACCATTCAATTAGGGAAAAGCATTGACCTGACCTTGGTAAATCCTAAGAATCTTTCGGTACAGTCGGTCTCATATCAACTAAATGGAAAAGACATTGCCGAATCATTTGTTGTCGATTCTAAACTGGGAGAACAAACGATTACAGCAAAAGTTGATTATGACGATACCTCCGAAGTTGTTTCCACCATTATCACTGTATTGAATAACGAACAGCCCAAAATCTATTCCTATAAAATCATCAACGAATATCCCCATGATATCAAATCCTATACCCAAGGTTTGGAATTCCACAATGGTGAATTGTACGAAAGTACAGGTCAGTATGGGGAATCTAAATTGCTAAAGGTAAATTACAAAACTGCAGAAGTCTTGAAAAGCGTCAATCTTACCAATCAATATTTTGGAGAAGGGCTCACCATACTTAATGAAAAATTATATCAATTGACCTGGCGTGAGAATACAGGTTTCATTTATGATGTGAATACCTTGGAAAAGACAGGGACTTTTAAATATGGCAAAAGCAAAGAAGGTTGGGGCTTGTGCAATGATGGTACTTTTCTCTATAAATCTGATGGAACGGACAAAATCTATAAATTGGAAGCCAACAATTTTACCGAGCAAGGATTTATTCAGGTGTTTACAAACAATGGTAAGATCGCCAGCCTTAACGAGCTGGAATGGATTGATGGCAGAATCTACGCCAATATTTATCAGCGCAATGGTGTCGCCATCATCAATCCATCCAATGGGGCTGTTGAAGGCGTGATTGATTTTGCCCCTTTAAAGGAAAAAGTAACTCAACATCCAGAGCTGGATGTTATGAATGGCATTGCTTACAATCCAGACACCAAAACCATCTTTGTCACTGGCAAGGAATGGGATAAGCTGTTCGAGGTAGAAGTATTTGAGGAGAAATAGCATGCAAACCTTCGAAAAACATATCGTTGTTTCACAAGATGATTTGGACAACCTCAACCACGTCAATAATGTCCGATATGTGCAATGGGTACAGGATATTGCGGAGCATCACTGGAAATCAAAAGCAACTGAAGAAATTCTCAATACCTATTTTTGGGTGTTAATGAAACATACCATTGAGTATAAAAACGAAGCCATTTTGGGAGATGTACTTAAATTGGTCACCTATGTTAAGGAAACTACAGGTGTCACTTCCATAAGGATGGTGGAGATTTATGATGAAAATACTGATAAACTCATCGTGACTTCAGAAACTGTTTGGTGTTTCGTAAATGCAGAATCCAAACGCCCTGCACGAATCCCTCAAGTGGTTTTCGACTTGTTTAATTAATTATCGGGTAACATACTATTTCATTGTCCCAAAAGTTATATTTTTGAACCTATTGTTTTATTTATGAGAAGAATTTTATCATTTGGCGCCATCCTCTGTGTTCTCTTTCTTTGGAGTTCCTGCCGAAAAGATTTCGAATTTGACCGTAGCACCGGAGGTCTTCAATTTTCAAAAGATACAGTCTATCTAGATACTGTTTTCACCAATATCGGTTCAAGTACCTACAATTTAAAAGTTTATAATAGAAGTGACAATGACATCGTCATTCCCACGGTACGGTTGAGCCAAGGGCAAGCCTCCAATTATCGTTTGAATGTGGATGGCATGGCGGGAAAGGAATTTGAAAATATAGAATTGCTCTCCAAAGACAGTCTGTTTATTTTTATAGAAACCACTTTTGACATTCAAACGGTTGTCGCGGCAGACAATCAATTTTTGTATACAGATGCCATCGAATTTGACAGTGGCGCCAATCTGCAGAAAGTGGAATTGGTCACTTTGGTGAAAGATGCCGTTTTTATTTATCCAAATAGGGACTCACAAGGCATCATTGAAACCTTGACCTTTGATGCCGATGGCGATGGCGTGGATGATGAAACCACTTTGCAAGGCCGTTTCCTTGAAGATTCCGAACTTACCTTTACCAACGAGAAACCATATGTTATTTATGGCTATGCTGCAGTGGATGAAGGCAAAACGCTCACCGTCGAAGCAGGGGCCAGAGTACACTTTCATGCCAACTCCGGTTTGCTGATTACCAATAACGCCTCTTTAAAAGTAAATGGAAGTTTTAGTCCCGACCAAGCGCTTTTGGAAAACGAAGTGATTTTTGAAGGCGACCGTTTGGAACCTTTATTTGAAAATATACCCGGGCAATGGGGCACCATATGGCTGTTTAACGGCAGTATCGCGAATGAGTTCAATTATGCCACCATTAAGAATGCCACAGTCGGCATCCTCGCCGAAGGCAATCAGAATGACGCAACCGATAAGCTGACCATCACCAACTCACAGATTTACAACTCAAGCAACTTTGGGATTTTGGGACGTGCCACCTCCATCAGTGCCGAAAATGTGGTCTTTAACAAGGCTGGGCAATCCTCCTTTGCCGGAACCTATGGTGGCAAATACAACTTTACCCACTGCACCATTGCCAATTACTGGACCAATAGTTTTAGACAGTTACCCGCCTTATACCTTAATAATTTTGTAGTGGACGAAGACAATAACACCTTTACAAACGATTTAACCGAAGCCAATTTCAACAACTGCATCATTTACGGGAATGACAATCCGGAGTTTCTGCTCGATGAAAACGACGGTAGTGCCTTCAACTTCAAGTTTACCAATTGCCTGATGCGTTTTGAGAATACCAGCAATTTGCCAACAGGCCCCAACTATGATTTCACCAACGCTGCCTTATACGAAAATATCATCCTCAACGAAGATCCAAACTTTATGGATCCACAAAACAACAAGTTGATCATTGGCGAGAGCACAGCCACCAACGGACGAGGCAATGCCACGTTTGCTAACCAAGTGCCTTTGGATATCTTAAATGTCAGCCGCTTGGGCGCTCCGGATTTGGGTGCTTATCAGCATGTGATATTTGAGGATTAAGAGAACCTCAATCAAGCCCACACCTAAAAACCACCAGATTGCTTTCTCGCAACAATATTTATCTATAATTTTCATCAAAACAACCGTTCCTAGCAATGACGGTAACGCCCCCAATAGAAACTTAAAACCTCGGCCATAACATCATTATGACATTCTATAACCAGGATCAAAATTTTATAAAATAAATTTATGAAATAATTAACATATAATATTTCTACATTTGTATTACAATTTTGTAAAAATGCTTGGCTTTAAGTATTTTATTTTCAGTCTTTTTTTATGGCTGTCTTTAACCACTCCACCACAATTGCATGGAGTGCCTATAATTTTTGATAGCCAGGCAGAACTTATCACTACATCCAGTGATATCAACCATCAAGCCTTAATAGTAGATAACCAACTTGAAACCCATCGGGCGAATTGGTCTTTTAAGACGCTTAAAATTCCCTACACACATTTCCTTGAATCGATAGAAACGTATAATGCCCAAAAGTACGATTATAAGCTTTTGTACATTGAGATTGGGGATGCCATTCCATTAAATCTTACCATCAGGAAGCTCATCTTCCCGTTTCATTATTTTACTTAAACAATTCCTTCTTTATTTCTATTAAACCTGATCCCAATCTATGAGGACACAGGTCTGCTATCATTATTTCAAACTATAATTTAAAACATACTACAATGAAAATATCAATGTCAGTGATGATTATATTCACTACTTTATTCTGTATACTACCCTTTGCGTGGTTCATGCTTCTCGGGAAATACAATACCAAAAAAATAGAGAACAAATTTAAGGATGCCATTAAGCGAGTTAATCTCAATTTCAATATAAAAGAGCAATGGAATAACAAGCTCATTGGAATTGATACGTCTAAAAACATTCTAATATATATGAAACTAATTGACCAAGAAGTGTCTGTTATACAAATAGACCTTAACCAAATAAAGAGTGGTCACATCAATAAACAGACAAAAGAAGTGAAAAAGGAGAAAAAAACGGAAACCGAATTGCAATCATTGGATTTAGAATTGTCATTTTTATTGAAAAGCGAAATTACAACTCTCAACTTATATGATATCAACGATCAACTTTCAGAGTATTTTGAAATGAACCGTGCTGAAAAATGGCAGAGGTTAATCGAACAAAGCAAGCTGAAAGTAAGTTTAAACAAAAGGGCTGCTTAATTCATTTTATCATAAAAACCGCAACCAAATCATTTTCCTTAAAGGGCTTTATAGTTCAGCAGGCAGTGGTTTGGAAGCGGTTTAATTTGAAAGAAGAAATACTGCCAATCACTTAAAAAATATAACAAGCCTACACTAAAATAAAATCTCAAATACAGCACTACCTTGGAAAGTATAAACACTTTTTTAGATTTAATCTTCAATCTCGACCATCATCTGTTTAACTTGGTTTTAGATTATGGCGTATGGATCTATGTGATACTATTTTTAATCGTTTTTTTGGAAACAGGAATTGTGGTGATGGCTTTTTTACCGGGGGACGTGCTGTTATTCACTGCAGGTACTTTTTGTGCAGGCGTTCAGAATGATACGGGACAAACCGCCGAATTAAACCTTATTATAACGCTTCTATTGCTACTGATAGCTGCCATCCTGGGCGATGGTGTCAATTATTATCTTGGCAAGCACCTCGGTCTCAAAATGCTTAAATGGAAAATAAATAACAAGCCAATCGTAAATCCTAAATACATACAAAAGACCAATGAATTCTATTCGGTTCATGGTCCCAAAACAATCATTATCGCTCGGTTTCTGCCCATTTTAAGAACCTTTGCGCCCTTTGTGGCAGGTATTGGAGACATGCCCTATGCCAAGTTTGTTCGCTATAATGTGATAGGGGCATTTGTTTGGGTATTTAGTTTGATTTTTCTTGGGTACTTTTTTGGGAACCTTCCGTTTGTAAAAAACAATTTTGAAACGGTCATCTTCGCAATTATAGTGTTGTCGTTAGTCCCAATGTTTGTTGAAATCATTCGAAACAACATGAGTAAAAAGCAGATAACCAACTCAGAACAACTTTAGATACCTATGAAAACCATGTCACTTCGCATTGTTTTACTATCTCATAAACACTTAGCAAACTGTTGGTCTTATGATACCTTTCCACTTGATAAAGTAAATAACCTTGAACCCGCACAGGCAGTATTATGAATGTACAAAAACAAAAATGGGGTAGCCGACTCGGCCTCATTCTGGCCATGGCCGGAAATTCGGTGGGTTTAGGTAATTTTTTAAGATTCCCTGTTCAGGCAGTTCAAAATGGTGGTGGGACTTTTATAATCCCCTATATCGTCTGTTTTGTTCTCATGGGACTGCCACTGTTATGGATTGAATGGTCTATGGGACGTTTCGGTGGGCAGCGTGGGAATCATTCCACCCCGTTTATTTTAGATTCAATGGGCAAGAGATCTATTTGGAAGTACCTTGGGGTATTTGGCATTTTTACCAATCTTGCGGTAGCAGCCTATTACTGCTATATAGAATCCTGGACGCTTTCTTATGCTTTTCATAGTATTAAGGGAACTTTTCAAGGGCTCTCACAAAGCAAAATTGCAACGTATTTTGAAAGTTATGTGGGTATGGAAACGTCCTTTTTAGGCATTCCCAATGAGGCCATTTTGTTTTTCGTCATCTGTATTTTAATAAATACTTTTATATTGAGCAAAGGGCTTTCGGGGATTGAGCGCGTCGCAAAAATAGGAATGCCTCTGCTTATTTTGTTCGGAATCTTTTTAGCTATAAAAGGAATAACCTTAGGCACAAGCGCCGCATCTGAAGAGTTTCCCTTGGCAAATGCTTGGGATGGATTGAATTTTTTATGGACACCAGATTATTCGTCGCTATACAATCCCAAAGTGTGGCTTGCCGCTGCAGGACAAATATTTTTTACCTTATCTGTAGGGATGGGCACCATACATTGTTATGCCGCATACATTGATAGCAAGGATGATATTGCCCTTAATGCCACCACTGCAGGATTTACAAATGAATTTGTGGAAATTGTATTGGGCAGTTTAATAGTGATTCCAATTGCTGCTGGGTATTTTGGACTTGACTGGATCAGGGAAAACATGAGCTTCGGGACTGCTTTTCAAACCATGCCTTTCTTATTCAATCAATGGGGACCATTCTTATCGGCAATCGCTGGGGTATTTTGGTTTGGCCTGCTTTTCTTTGCTGGAATCACATCCTCCTTGGCAATGGGCACGCCATGGATAGGCTTTATGAAAGATGAATTTGGATGGAGTATATCAAAAGGTGCCTATTCCTTTGGGTTCTTGACCTTCTGCCTTGGACTTCCGTGCATCCTATTTTATCAATACGGATTTTTTGACCAGTATGACTATTGGGCAGGAACCGTGTCTCTCGTTGTTTTTGCTTTAGCCGAAACCATATTGTTTGCATGGATCTTTGGCATTGATAAGGGGTGGAAAGAGATCAACTTGGGGGCAGATATAAAAATCCCTATCTTTTTTAAGTGGGTCATAAAATATGTTACTCCCGCCCTACTATTAGTTGTATTTCTGGGAGCATTGGTTGCACCCGAAGGAGGTGATTGGGTTGGGGTCATTTCAGGATTTTTAGATGGTCAAGGCTGGACTTTAGACAACAACTCTTTAATTCACCAAATTACCAATACCAAACTTAAAACGGACTTAGTATCTGCTACAGATCCTACCCAAATTAGTTTCATCCAAAAGCAGATCTTTTATTCAAATATGGCAAGACTGGTACTGTTGGGCATGTTTTTGTTTATAAGTTTACTTGTCTTCTTGGCGTATAAAAAACGAAAAAAAATAGCACTATGAACCCAGAACCTCTTTTTTTAATGTTGGCTGCCCAACTCGCGGTGACAATTTTTACGATTTACTTATTTTGGAGGGTGTTGCGAAAAAAGGAATGACGAAACTTTCATCTTGGGAAGGATTTTGAGGCGAGTTTTCAATTGATTGGAAATGGATTCGCAAATTGGTTACTTATTTTACTTAATCATACTCGGTTTGGTTCATCTATTAATGCCTACCATGACACCTTTAGATGGAAATTTAAAACCAGTTACATAATGGTTAACTTTAGTTTCTTAAAAGGATACTTAAAGTATCCACAGAACGTCCTATTTTTTAATATTTTGAGGAATTGGAGGCCACAAAGAGTAACTTAATAAAGGAAAGTGACGAAGACAAATCGAAGATTCAGCGTGGCTAAATGAAAAGCATTCACGAATTCCATCATCTAAAATAAAAGAGAATGAGTAATAATGAATAGCACCACAAACAAATCCAACACTAAAAACCAACTGATTGCTTCCTCGTAATAAGCATTTTCTATTATTTTCTTCCTAACAAACGCTCGTCGCAATGATATGCGTAATGGAAACCGTCATTTAAAATATTTTTCGACAATAGACTAATATTTATTGTTTATCAATAAATATTTATTATATTTGCCTAAACCAATTAAAATTTAAACTAATGTCTAAAACAAATGACTTCGTATTTATAGGCTTACATGTAGTGGCTTGGATCATCTTTGTCGGCCTGTGCATTGAAGCTGGAGGCTTACTGGTCAATTTCTTTTTCCACCTGTACAATCCAGATGTTATACCAAAGCTTTATCAAAAGTTAAACTTAACCGAAATGTATCACCAAAGTGACATGGCTTTTTATGGTATCTATAGCATTATATTAGCCATTTCAATTCTAAAAGCTTATTTGTTTTACATTGTTATCATGCTCATGCATAAAATGGATTTATCAAAACCGTTTAACACCTATGTTTCCAGACAAATTTTACGAATGAGCTATTACACCCTAACCATTGGTTTGTTGAGTTACATCGCCGGACATTATGCCAATACATTAATGCACAAGGGTTATATCACAGACAATTTAAATCCGTTTTGGACAGATAGCCAAGCATTCATTGTTATGGGGGCAGTCATTTATATCATTGCCACTATTTTCAAGAAAGGTGTGGATATTCAAAATGAAAACGATCTAACGGTTTAAGATATGGGCATTATAGTAAATTTAGATGTCGTCATGGCAAAACGGAAAATGTCCTTAAATGAGCTTTCTGATAAAGTTGGGTTGACCTTATCCAATCTGTCCATATTAAAGACGGGGAAAGCAAAAGCAATCAGGTTTAGCACCTTGGAAACCATTTGTGAAGTCTTGGAATGTCAGCCGGGAGACCTATTGGAATATGTTGGGGACGAACTGAAATAATAGGACCTTCGCGATGACGGTGATTGTCATATCCCTTAAAAAGCCCCTTTTTTGCCCAAAAAATACGTAAAGTTACGTATTGCATGGGTCGTTTTTTTGTTGTTATATAGCTGCGTTGCAAGCCTTTGAAAACGCTATGAGAAAGACTTCATAAATTCAAAACCTAATTCATTGTTCGCAGTTTATGGCAAACTTATCACAACCCGAAAGCAATCGTAACCATTTTATCAATGAGGTGTGGATGACCACCGCCGATGCCATGGTCTATTTTAGGGTAAGCCGTCGCACCCTACAACGTTGGTGCCAAGACAAGGAGATTTACTTTGTTTATATGGGTGGCACCAAGTATTATCCCCAGAAGTTTATAGAGCACTTTATGCTCACCAAGATCAACAGGCCTTTGGGTGACGATCGTGAGTCTGCCCCCGAGGGTGGCGCAGCACCCGCCTAGCCAAAAATGCAAACTGCCACCACCGTCATTACAGTAATGGCAGATTTTGCATGCCTTTAGGTTACGCTGCCTCTTAAACAAGCGTTACCGCACCAAGATAGGTACTGGTAGCTGCCAGCTTTTGGTCGGCGGTGACAAAACTTGCCCACACTTGCACCTCCTGCCCTGCCCAATAGGCTGGCAATGGCATTTGGATGGTAGCCAAATCGCGTGTGCCGGCAGGCAGTGCGATTTCGAACAGGTCGAGGTCTTCGCAGTATGCCACCACCACCAGCTCGTCAGTAGCCGAGGCATTTCCTTGGCCGCTGTTGTCGTCCCAGTTGATGGTCACCTCGGTGCCACCGCCCTGTGTTGCCGTTGCATTGGTAAGCCCACGCAGGTCACCTTTGCTGATCAGTACTTTGAGATAGTTGATGATGTACCCTTCGATTGGGCCTGGCAGCAAGGCTTCCCGTAAATGGTAGCTCGTTGCCAAGTTGTAAGGCGATTTGTCGCCCTGTTGTTTGCCAAAGAAGACAGACACCACTTCCTTGATGGGCGTTAAGAACGCCACCACTGTTTTAAACCGCTCGCGCTGGTCTATTTGCAATTGGGTAGGGCTATAGTTGCCACGACTTGGCAAACTACGCATAATGTCTCTACCTCTCCAACGTACACCTACGACGTTGCCAACTTTTCCGGAGAAACCTCCGAGGATTCCTTTTTGATAATTTCCCATGATTTTTGAGATTTGGGGTTAAACATGAAGCAAACCTAAATCGCAATTCGTTAATATCCAAACATCTGGCGGCCCGTGTCCTCATTTGTCCGCTATTGTCCGCTATTGTCCCACATTGTCGCGATTTGGCACCATTTGGCGCAATTTGTCTCAGTTTGGCACACATTGTCCCAATTTGGCACGATTTGTCCCAATTTGGCGCGATTTGGCGCAGCACCCCAAAAAACAGGGTCCTTTGTTCGAGGTTTGTTCGAGGATCGTTCGTCCTTGGTTCGGGGGTATTTTGGCGGGATGGGGGTTTGGACGAAGCATTTGCGGACTATGCCAGTTTCATGGGTGTCTTACGGGGATTTTTGTGTGGTTAACTTCTCAATCTGTCACATTCGTGGGCTTATCTATGGAGTATCTAGGGAGTATCTATGGAGTATCTATGGAGTATGACCCGTCCTAAATTAGCTATACAGATTATTAAATAAATCCTGATGTAGCTATACAAATATAATTCTTAATCCTAAAACAGCTATACAATTGTTTTTGTGTATAACTATTTTAAGACAAGACATTGTTGTTTGGAGCTTTTATTTGTGTATTTTAGAGTATCTAATTTATTTTGTGCGTTATGAGTACGGATGTCCTTCCCATTGTGATTGTGAAAAATGGTGTGCACCGCAAGGGGCATCAACTTTTGCTATATTTTAAGTATGATGACCGTTTGATAGGGTGTGCAAGGCAAGTTGCTACGTGGAGTGCTACTTTAAAATGTTGGTATGTAGGGCATTCTATTGGAAGTGTGGAGCGCCTTATAGATTGTTTTAAGGGCGTTGCGGTTATCCACAGCAGTGGCGTGGTTAGTATTGAGGAGTTACAACCGATTGATGAGAAAAAACAAGAGCGTGTACTCACAGTGCATCAAAGGGGTGTTCTCAATACTTTCTACAGGTACTTGCAGGGCAAACGGTACAGTGTGAGCACGGTAAAGACGTATACGTATTTGGTTGCTGATTTTTTGGCTTTTTGTGGGGACAAGGAGCTTAATGCATTGACGAACCGCGATGTGGAGTTGTTTACAGAGGATGTGTTGAAACGCAAAGCTTACTCTATCAGTACTCAGCGACAATTTATTAGTGGGTTAAAGCTTTTTGTGGTGCTTTTTCCGATGGTTCGGATCAACAACTTGGAGTTGACAAGGCCGAAAAAATCGAAGGTGTTGCCTACTGTTTTATCTCAAGAAGATATGATATCGCTTTTGCGTTGTACGGGTAATTTGAAGCACAGGGCTATTTTGGCCTTGATCTATTCGTCTGGGCTTCGCATTGGTGAATTATTGCAGCTAGAACTGCAGCATATATATGTAGACAGGAAACAGGTGTTGGTAAAGAATGGCA
This sequence comes from Aquaticitalea sp., assembly GCA_041748055.1. Classification (GTDB taxonomy): domain Bacteria; phylum Bacteroidota; class Bacteroidia; order Flavobacteriales; family Flavobacteriaceae; genus JBPOFM01. Next base: position 4,744 of record JBGTDZ010000080.1, on the reverse strand, counting down.
AGGGCCGCAAGGATAGATATGTGGTTTTGGCTGACAGCATAGTTCCTTTATTGCACAATTATGTGGCCACTTATAGGCCTAAACGCTATTTTGTGGAAGGAGCGAATGGTGGGCTTTATTCGGCCAGCAGTGTGCGTAAGTTTTTAAAAAAGTACTGTAAAAAGGCGGGCATAAAGGCATTGGTTACGCCTCATACGTTGCGGCACAGTTATGCGACACATATGCTGGAACAGGGAGTTCATTTGCGATATATTCAGGAATTGCTGGGGCACAGTAAGCCAGAGACGACGATGATCTATACGCATGTAGCGAGGAAGGATTTGATATCCATCAAGAGCCCATTGGATAGTGCATTGATGCAGACTGCTTCTCTTCAGGAGGAGGAACAAAAGGTGCGTATATCCGGTAAATTAATGGGATAAATGCGTATATTGTTCCGCATATAACGAGTTACCTGCAAGCTGAAAAAAATCCACCGCACGGTCAATCACATTTCATTTTGCTCGTACCTCACAAAATAAAAAGAGCTTGCCCTTCCCCACCACCACCCAAAAATAAAATGATTAGAATTTGGAATATTTCCATATATTTGCTAAATATTGACAAGTATAAAAATAGCAAGTTAAAATAATGGCAACATTTGGAGAATTTTTAAGGTCGGAAAGAGATAAAAAGAGTTTAAATCAAAGTGATTTTGGTCAGGAAGTTGGCGTCATAATGACTGATATAAGTAAGATAGAGAACGGACATAAAAAATTCCCGTACTCTAATCTTCAAAGACTTGCTGATTTTCTAAAGAAAGATATTGAAGTATTAAAAAACTTATACGTTGCAGATATTTTAGTTGACGAAGTACATAAATACAATTGTTCGGATTCTGTTTTTTCTGTTGCAGAATCCCAATCAAAATATGTAAGAAACAAAAATGTGAAACAAGGTACATTAGAATTATAATATGGCAAAAAAAAGAAAAAACGAATCTAAAGTTGATATCGACCTATTCAACTTTTTGTCAAGTACCAAGAAATATTATAATTCCTGGGAGACAAAAAAAACATCTAATTCTTACATTCAGAACGTGTTAGATACTGCTAGTAAAAAAGGCACTGGATTTCGTGGTGAACCTGACCTAATTTATATAAATGAAAATAAAAAAATATTAATTCTCGTTGAGAATAAGGATTCCATTGGAGACCACGAATCGAAAGACAGAAGCAAACCTAAAGATTTTGCTGTTGATGGTGCTCTTCATTATACCTCATTTTTTCTCGAAGAAAACCTTGATAAAATAAACTCTTCCCTGAAGAAACACTTTAAAGATTGGTCAATAATTGGGATTGCATTTTCAGGTGACATAAATGATGAATACAATCATTTGGTAACAACTTTTATTATATCTGACAATGAGCTAAAAGATATTGAAACCAAAGAAATTCTTGATGAAGAAGATTATTTAGCTTTTTTTGAGAATATTGACATAGAAAGTATTTCAAAAAATATTTCGAAATCTTCGAGTGAAATTAATAGAATCCTTCGAACTTTAGATTCACAAAAAAGACCTATTCTTTTGAGCGCATTAATGATTTGTCTTTATGACAAGGATAATGTTGCTAACGACTTTAAAAGAAATTACAGCAATTGGTCTACTGCAAATATTATTAGAAATATTCCTACTACAATACAGGATATTCTTACCAACGAAAGTATAGATATTGACAAAATTAATGTTCTAATAAATGAACTTGCATTTATCACGACAGATAATGATTTGAACTCTTCTGATATATTAAAAGATATCCTTAAAGAATTAGAGAACAATGTAATTCCTTTATTCAATAAAAAAACCAACTATGATATAATTGGAAAATTTTATGAGGAATTTTTGAGATATGCAGGTGTTGCTAATGTTAAAAAAGGAATTGTTTTAACACCGAGTCACATAACAAAATTATTTACAGAACTTGTAGATTTTCGAACGAACGACGTAATATTTGACACCTGCTGTGGAACAGGAGCATTTCTAATAGCAGGAATGAATAAATTGGTTAAAGAAATTGAGAATTCCAGTCTTACTAATAAAAAAGAAAGAATTGAAACTTTAAAACAAAATCAATTAATAGGTTTTGAAAACAGTAGTACAATGTACTCTCTAGCAATTTCCAATATGCTATTTAGAGGTGATGGTAAATCAAGAATATATCACGTTGATGCCTTTTCACAAAAAGCTTCAGATGTGCTTCTAAATTTAAAACAAGAAGGTATTACACCTACAATTGGTTTCATTAATCCTCCATATGGAGGAAAGGACAATAACACAAATCCAACTAAAAAAGAGATTCAATTTCTTGAATCATTATTAGACAATGTTAGTCGATTTGGTGTAATCATAGCTCCTCTTTCTACGTATTTTAAGGATGATGTTATTCGCAATAGGATATTATCTAAACATACTTTAAAATATGTTATTAATATGCCAGGAGAATTATTTCAACCAAATGCATCAACTCATACTGCTGTAGCTGTCTTTGAAACGAATTTCCCTCATAACAATAAGGAGGTTGTATTCTATAATTTAGAAGATGACGGTTTTTTACTTTCAAAAAACAGAGGAAGAACAGATGTACTTAATAAATGGAATCCAATAAAAAAAGAAGTACTACATAAAATCGACAATGCCAAATCCCTTCAAGACAACTTAATTTTAGTTCAAACTAGAATTTCTTCAAATGATGAATGGATTATACAAGCCCATTCAAAAACAGATTATCACCATTTAAGTGAAAAATCATTTGTTAAGAGTATCAAACAATATTTGATTTTTTCTTTAAAATTTAAGTTGAATCTTTTAAACAAAGATATTGATGAAATTACTTTACTTGAACTTTTAGAAGATAGTATTAAAAGAGAGCCTCAAATTCAAAAATCTCCATTAAAGTTTGAATTCGACACTTGGAAAGAATTTAACTTTAATAAGGTTTTTAAATTTAAAAGAGGTAAAAGGTTAACAAAACTTGACCAAAACGATGGAGATATAGCTTACATTTCTTCAACAAAAGAAAATAACGGTATCGATAATTATATTTCACCACCAGATTATATGACTATCTATAATAATGCTATGACAATTAATAATAGTGGAAGTGTTGGTTATGTGTTTTATCACAATTATGATTTTGTGGCTTCTGACCACTGCACAGTGATTTCAATTCTTGATAAAACAATTGAATTAAATGAATATATCGCTATATTCCTAAAACCTGTTATTGAATCAATTAAACCTAAATATAACTTTGCAAGAGAAATTAGTGATTACCGTTTAAACAAGGAAAAAGTTTCATTACCAGTTGACAAAAAAGGAAACCCGAATTGGAAATATATGGAGGACTACGTAAAATCATTACCGTATTCGTCTTCGTTATAATTCCAACTGCAATGTTCAAGCACATTGCAATCCTCGTGCCTGCGGTTGCAAAGAGCTTTCACTCCAACACTCACTTTGGAACTAAACGAAAAACCTTGGAAACAAAGCAGAACGTAAAAAGCCAGCAGGTAACAATGTATATAAAAAATAGGCGAAATAGTAATGAATTCAAGGGTTTTGGCTCGTATCAAACTTTGTGCTTAACCGAAAGTTTCGTGCTTCGAAACCGCCTACTTTTCATATACTAACCGTTACCTGCAAGCTGAAAAATAAGATGGAAGTTAAATACGACAAAATAGGAATTGATTACAATCTGACCCGAAAAGCGGACAAATATTTGACCGAACAATTACTTTATTATCTTCAACCGACCAAGGACGGAAAATATTTGGACATTGGTTGTGGAACGGGAAATTACACAAGTGAACTTCAAAAAAATGGATTTGACCTAATTGGTATTGACCCTTCCGAATTAATGTTGGAGAAAGCTAAACTTAAAAACCACAAAATTCATTGGAAAATAGGTTCCGCAGAGAATACTGGACTTCCTGAAAATTCTGTGGACGGAATAATCGGTTCTTTGACAATACATCATTGGACTGACTTAAAAATCGGATTTTCAGAGCTGAACAAAGTCTTAAAACCAAACGGCAGAATTGTGATTTTCACATCAACACCTGAACAAATGAAAGGTTATTGGCTTAATCATTATTTCCCAAAAATGCTTTCCGACTCAATAATTCAAATGCCAACTTTAAAAAGATTAAAAAAAGCTATGAAAGATAGCGGAATCGAATTTCTGGAAACGCAAAAGTATTTTATAAAACCTGACTTGGAAGACCAATTTTTGTACTGTGGAAAACAAAACCCTGAACTTTATTTTGACGAGCAAATTAGACACGGAATTTCTTCATTTTCATCCTTATCAAACCGAACAGAAGTGGAAAATGGATTATCGGAATTAAGAAAAGATATCGACAGTGGAAAAATTGAAGAAATAATAAAATCCTATGACAATGATTTGGGAGATTATTTATACGTAATTGGAAAAAAGCCAGCAGGTAACAATGGCTATAAGTAATTGCTTGTTCTCGCCTACTTTGGAAATTCCTGCGGAATTTCCAAGTTGGTGTGTACTTGCAAAGTTAAGTGCTAACACACGCAACTACTCATAGCCGAGACCGTTAGCACCAATGGAAAAAAAACGCACAAATGACTGACAACGAAATTGATTTAGAAATTAAAGTTATTACAAAATTTCTTAATCCAGCGAAACGAGATAGATACGTGAATTTTATACAGACTGAAAAAAACCGACCGAAA
>JBGTDZ010000079.1:0-5342 GCA_041748055.1 Aquaticitalea sp. | reverse complement strand
TCTCGCACTGTTCTTCGATTCCAGCATTGGATAAAGCTTCTACAAAAAATTTAGAAGAACCATCCATTATTGGCGGTTCTGAAGCATTGATTTCTATGATACAGTTATCAATTTCCATTCCCACCAAAGCAGCAAGTACATGTTCAGAGGTTTGAATGTTGACACCGTTCTTTTCCAAACATGTGCCACGTTGTGTATTTGTAACGTAAGTTGCTTCTGCCTCAATGATAGGGCTTCCCTCTAAATCTGTCCTTTTAAAAGCAAATCCAAAATTAGTTGGCGCAGGCTTGAATGTCAGGGTCACATTCTTTCCTGTATGCAAGCCAACTCCATTCAAGGATACATCGTTTTTGATGGTTCTCTGTTTTACTTTTGTTTTAACTATTGCCATTTACTTTTTTCTCTAAATCATTTATGGTTTTGACAATATTAGGAAGGTTTTTAAAATATACATAGGATTTGTTCCAATCCCCATAAGCAAAGGAAGGAGAACCTTGCAAGATTTCGTTATCCCTTACATTTCTACCAACTCCAGATTGTGCCTGAACTTTTACATTATTTCCTATGGTAATATGTCCAGCAATGCCGACCTGGCCACCAATTTGGCAGTTTTTGCCAATTTTAGAAGAACCGGCAACCCCTGTTTGTGCAGCAATAACCGTATGCTCTCCAATCTCTACGTTATGCGCAATCTGAATTTGATTATCGAGTTTTACACCTTTTCTTATAATTGTAGAGCCTAATGTTGCCCTATCTATTGTCGTTGCAGCTCCAATATCCACAAAGTCTTCAATTATGACGTTCCCCGTTTGCGGAATTTTGGAATATACCCCATTTTCATCGGGCACAAAACCAAATCCGTCCGCACCAATGATAACTCCCGAATTGATTACACAATTGGCACCGATAATACATTCAGAATACACTTTGGCGCCGGCAAAAATAACAGTGTTTTCTCCAATAGTAACATTGTCACCGATGTAAGTGTTTGGAAATATTTTTACATTATCACCAATCTTTACATTGTCGCCTATATATGTAAAGGCACCTACATAAATATTATCACCGTATTTAGAAGTTACTGAAATAAAGGAAGGTTGCTCTATCCCACTTTTATTCATTTTTATCTGATTGTAGTATTCCAGTAATTTTGAAAAGGATTTGTAGGCATCATCAACTTTAATCAATGTTGTGGTAAGACCATTTTCCGCTTCAAAGCTTTTATTGACTATAGTTATGGATGCTTTAGTGGAATAAATATAGGATTTGTATTTGGGATTTGCCAAAAAGGTCAATGAACCTTCTGTCCCTTCTTCAATTTTCGACAATTTAGATACTTCCACATCGGGATTACCAATAATGACTCCTTCCAAAATGCCTGCTATCTGTGTTGCTGTAAACTTCATTGAAAGCAAAAATAGAAAAAATGTACCATATATTGTTGTTTGTTGTTGAGTTGTTTGTTTAGCTGCTGATTAACCATAGCAAAACAATCACTTAATGTTTTTATAATAAGGGAACCTGCCTTTTTTCAATAACCTTATGCTTTAAACCATGTTTTTCTTATGGCTTTGGATAACATATGTAATATTTGGTGACAGGTTTTGAAAGGGCTTTAAGGTTCAATTGATCCGATGCCTTAACGATATCCTCAATTTTACCTGATTTATGCAAAATATGGATTTGTTGAGTATCGTGCTGATACGCCTGATTGGAAATTTTTCCCATAAACACAAAATAACCAGCTTCCTCTTTGGAAATTTTATATTTATTCATAATGTTTAGGATGTGTTTGGCTTTTTCCTCTGCTTTGATTTGTTTGTTCTTCAATTTTATTTTCAGCAAATCGCGATTAATGATCATTTCCGAAAGGTTTTTCAACACAAAATCATCACAATGCTGCCATTCTTTCATTGCGGAAATGATATCATAGTCATCCAATTTGGAGAAGGTTTCAAGTGTTTGTTCACTAAAGTTTTCCAAGGTTATTTCATTATTCAAAAAATAATCCAAAGCACTACTTGCTTTTAAATCAATTCCCTTATTGCTCAATTTTTTGGCTCTTTGCAGCATACGCATCAATAATTGTTCGGCAACCAAACTTGTTTTGTGAAGATACACTTGCCAGTACATCAAACGACGTGCGACAAGAAATTTCTCCACACTGTATATTCCCTTTTCTTCAATAACCAATTCATCTTTTTTTACATTCAACATTGTAATGATGCGTTCGCTATTGATATTGCCTTCTGCGACACCGGTATAAAAGCTGTCACGCTTGAGATAATCGGCCCGATCCATATCCAATTGGCTGGAAATTAACTGGCACATAAATTTACGAGGATATTGGCATTTGAAAATATCGATGGCTAGCGTTAAACTTCCGTTAAATTCGACATTCAATTTTTCCATAAAACGGAGTGAAATTGTTTCATGTGTGATACCATTTACGATACTATGCTCCATGGCGTGGCTAAATGGCCCATGACCAATATCATGCAATAAAATGGCTATATACAATGCGATTTCTTCATCTTCAGAAATGGCAACCCCTTTAAAACGAAGTACATCCACAGCCTTTTGCATTAAATGCATGCTACCCAAAGCATGATGAAAACGAGTATGGTGGGCACCAGGATATACAAGATATGACATGCCCATTTGCGAAATTCTACGCAATCTTTGAAAGTACCGATGCTCTATCAATTCAAATATCAATGCGTTCGGAATGGTAATAAATCCGTAAATTGGGTCGTTAAATATCTTGAGTTTGTTGGGCATTAGTTATATTATAATTAAATAAATATCGTCTAGGCTCGAGCACATAATCTTAATTATTAATAAACAAATATACATGAACACTATAAATATTCTTTGGGTTGACGATGAAATTGATTTATTGAAACCCCATATTCTATTTTTGGAACAAAAACAGTATAAGGTCACCACTTGCAAGAGTGGTACAGAAGCACTTGAAGTGATCGACGATACCAATTTTGACATTGTTTTTTTGGATGAAAACATGCCTGGGCTCACTGGATTGGAAACCTTGAACGAAATCAAGGAAAAGCGCGCCAACCTGCCAGTAGTAATGATTACAAAAAGCGAGGAAGAAAATATTATGGAAGAAGCCATTGGCAACAAAATTGCTGATTACCTAATAAAACCCGTAAATCCCAATCAAATTCTGCTAAGTTTGAAAAAGAATTTGGATCATTCGCGATTGGTGTCCGAAAAAACAACGTCCAATTATCAACAAGAGTTCAGAAAAATAGCCATGGATTTGTCCATGGTGAACAGTTATGAAGAATGGGCGGATTTATATCAAAAATTGATTTATTGGGAATTGCAATTGGAAGATATTGAAGATGTTGGTATGGCGGAAATTTTAGATTCACAGAAAAATGAAGCCAATCTCCAATTTGGAAAGTTCATAGAGAAAAACTATCAAGATTGGTTTGATAAAGATGCGGATGCACCAACAATGTCGCACACGTTGTTTAAAGAAAAAGTTTTGCCTGAATTGAGTGAAAATAAACCCACCTTATTCATCGTCATTGATAATTTGCGCTATGACCAGTGGAAAGCGTTTGAGCCCTTTGTAAACAATTATTATAAAAAAGTGTCTGAAGTACCTTTTTATAGCATTTTGCCAACCGCTACTCAATATTCGAGAAATGCCATTTTCTCCGGTTTAATGCCGAGTGAAATGGAAAAACAGTTTCCTCAATATTGGAAAAATGATACTGAGGATGGTGGGAAAAACTTGCATGAGGAAGACTTTTTGCAGACACAGATGAAACGCCTCGGTCTTCAAAATTTAAAAACGGAATATCATAAAATCACAAACCTGAAATCTGGCAAAAAATTGGTTGAAAATTTCAAATCATTGAAAAATAATGATTTGACCGTTATAGTTTATAATTTTGTGGACATGCTCTCCCACTCCAAAACGGAAATGGAAGTTGTTAAGGAGTTGGCTTCCAATGACAAAGCATATCGTTCGTTAACCGTAAGCTGGTTTAAAAATTCGCCATTGCTGGAAATGATACAGCAAGCCCAACAATTGGGTTTCAAGCTTATTTTGACTACAGACCATGGCACCATTAATGTCAAAAACCCATCTAAAGTCATTGGCGATAGAGATACCAGTTTAAATCTTCGTTATAAGACCGGTCGTAGTCTTACTTATGAAGAAAAGGATGTTTTAGTTGCAAAAGACCCCAAGGCCATTCATTTACCATCAATCACCATGAGCAGTTCTTTTATTTTCGCTAAAGGAGATTCATTCTTGGCTTACCCGAACAACTTTAACCATTATGTAAGCTATTATAGAAATACTTATCAGCATGGCGGTGTATCATTGGAAGAAATGATCATTCCTTTTGTGGTTTTGAATCCGAAGTAGCTAATTTTCGTCTTTGATGGTAGTTATCATTATTTTGTAATTGGCTGTGCTTGAACTTTATTTTCAATACGAAGAATTATAGGTAATTTATTTCTAGATTGTATGTGAGCTCTTATTAATTTGTGGTTCTTGAAGCCTTTCTTCCAAAGAATTATGTTATAAATAGAACTATCTTTAATCTTATGTTTAAAGTAAGGCTATCAGAAGTCTAGGTGAAAATATCCTTCAAAGGCAAAAAAATCCGTTGAAATACACATTTTTTTAGTTTTTCTCAAATTTTATTCCTATTATTGTCACGTGAGAACAATTTATTTTTGAAATAACCTTTGGAAACACGATTCCAGATACAAGACATTGAGTCAGTTGCACAGCAAATTTTGGAGACTTTAACATCAAAAACAATTTTGCTAACTGGCAATATGGGCGTTGGCAAGACCACCTTTGTAAAGGGTTTGGTTAAAGTTTTGGGCAGTAGCGATGATGTAAGTAGTCCTACGTTTTCCATTGTAAATGAGTATCATTTGCAACATGGTTTGCTCTATCATTTTGACCTGTTTCGCATTAAGGATGAAAACGAAGCATTGCAACTTGGAATTGAGGAATATTTGGAATCGGATCAATGGGTTGTTATTGAATGGCCAGAAATAATTCTAAATCTAATGCAGGATGATGTCAACATGATAGAATTGATTTTAAATGAAGACCATTCCAGAACCCTAAAATTGAATAAAAACATAAACATAACTAACAAATATGGCAAAAAACTGCACAAACTGTAATTAACAGTAATAGCCTGCTACCAGAGGCTTTGCGGCGCGTTTTACGGAAAAACCGTAACTTTTTGAGTAACAAATCAACAAATTTTAACATTTGATGGTAATCAAGTAAGTTGATCTTCATGGTATTTTTGGGTTATAATTAATTAATTAAATCC
>JBGTDZ010000078.1:0-6415 GCA_041748055.1 Aquaticitalea sp. | reverse complement strand
GTATCATCAACCAAATGAATTCATATTTAATGACAAAACCTTTTTTATCGGTCACGGCGATGGTTTGGGGCCAGAAGACAAAGGTTACAAACGAATGAAAAAAGTGTTTACCAATCCCTTTTCGCGGTGGTTTTTTAGATGGCTACATCCCGATTTGGGCGTCAGGGCGGCACAGTATTTTTCAGTAAAAAATAAACTGATTTCTGGTGATGAAGACGCCAAATTCTTGGGAGAAGATAAAGAATGGCTCGTGCAATACTCCAAAAAGAAATTGGAGAAAAAGCATAGCGACTACTTTGTGTTTGGGCATAGGCATTTGCCTTTGGAGATTAAGTTGAGCGACACTTCAACATACATCAATCTTGGAGATTGGATACAATATTATACCTATGGGGTTTTTGATGGGGAGGAATTTAAATTAAAAACATTTACAATATAAATTGTCAACTTACTTTTAAATTCCGCGAAACTCATCTACTTCCTAGGTGCAATTGACCCATTTTGTGCGCTGAGCTCGCTGATTTTCTAGGCTTTAATATTTTAAGAATCCTTTTCATGTGCTTCCAAATCTTTTTGTAAATCCAATTTTCTAAAAGAAGGCAAAGCTATTCCTGTAGTTACAACAGTAATCAAGGTCATGGTGCCACCAAAAACAACTGCAGTCACAGTTCCCATTAGTTTGGCTGTCAAACCACTTTCAAAAGCTCCCAATTCGTTGGAAGACCCAACGAAAATAGAGTTCACTGAGGCCACTCGACCTCTCATGTGATCCGGAGTTTTGAGTTGTAAAATGGTTTGTCGGATTACCATAGACACCCCATCAGTGACGCCGCTAAAGAATAAGGCCGCAACCGAAAGCCAAAATATAGATGACAGTCCAAACACGATAATGCAGATTCCAAATCCGAAAATTGCCGCCAATAATTTCATCCCTGCATTTTTACTGATTGGAATATATGCTGTAACCCACATTGTCAAAAACGCCCCAACTGCTGGTGCTGCCCTTAATACCCCGAAGCCTTCTGAACCTACTTTAAGAATATCTTGAGCAAAAATTGGCAACAGAGCCACCGCTCCACCAAAAAGAACTGCAATCATATCTAAAGTAATGGCGCCTAAAATGGCTTTCGAATTGTAGACAAATTTGACGCCTTCTTTCAGACTCTCCCAAATAGGTTCTCCGATTTTTGGATTTAAAATTGGTTTTTTTGAGATTCGAAGTAAATTCAATAAGGCGATAAAAGCAAAACCCACCACCAGGCACATGGACCAATGGACTCCTATCCAAGCAATGGATAAACCTGCAACTGCTGGCCCAACCACCGAAGCCACTTGCCATGTAGAACTGCTCCAGGTTGCAGCATTTGGATATAACTTTTTAGGGACAATCAAGGCAATCAATGAAAATACTGTTGGTCCAATAAAAGCCCTGACCAAGCCGCCACAAAATACCAAAAAATAAATACCGTAAAGGATGCTTTGTGTAGTCCAATCGCCTACAACTCGAGGCCATGTCAATAAAAACAGCCCAACACTAATGACAAAAAATCCGATAATACACTTGATGAGCAAGCCTCGTTTTTCTTTTTGATCAACAATATGTCCTGCAAATAGCGCAATCCCAACAGCGGGAATTATTTCCATAAGGCCAATTAAACCAAGTGCCCATGGGTCTTTTGTAATGGAATAAACTTCCCATTCGATGATGACGAATTGCATGGACCATGCGAATACCAAGGCAAACCGGACCAATAAAAATATATTGAATTCCTTTATTCGTAGCGCGGCGTAGGGATCTTTTTTGACGGGTTTTAGCATAGAGAGTCCAACCTTTAAATCAGGAAAGCGTCTTGATTAAAAATTCACAGCAAAAATATAACTTGTTGCATTGCAATTTTAGTTTTAACAAAAATTATCTGCGACAAAATCGATTTTTATCAATTATGGAGAAATGTGGGAAGAAATTAGGTCATTCTTTAATATCCCGCAACTTCAATTGTAAGCTCACTTTTCCATTCCAAATATTTTCATCAATGGAATAAACAGCTTTGAAGTATTTTTTATCTGTAATCAAATCACACTTATCGCCGAGATTAAAACCAATGGCCACGATTTTTTCCGCTTTAGGCTGAACAATGGTGATTCGTAAATGCTTGTCACCTTCACCCACACACTTCCCATACCCTGTATCCTTCAAGTTTTCGGTCATAAAAATTGGGGTCATGTTACCAGGACCACAGGGTGCAAACTGTTTTAGGATGCGATAAAATTTTGGCGTAATGTCTTTTAAATCAATTTGTGAGTCAACCCTAATTTCAGGTGTCAAAAGCGATTTATCAATGGTTCGTGAAACCTCATCTTCAAAGGCCTGTTTAAAAGCTTCGTAGTTTTCAGCTTTCAAGGTTAGACCTGCAGCATATTTGTGTCCGCCGAATTGTTCAATATGTTCCGCACAGGCTTCCAATGCATTGTAGACATCAAATCCTGAAATTGAACGTGCCGATGCAGCCAATTTATCTCCGCTTTTTGTGAATACCAAGGTTGGTCTGTAATAAGTCTCAATAAGTCGTGATGCCACAATACCTATGACGCCCTTATGCCAAGTTTCATGACACACCACAGAAGTGAGGCGTCCTTGTTCGTTATTGGCTTCGATTTGGAGCAAAGCCTCACGTGTAATCTGTTGGTCGGCCTCTTTTCTGTCAGAATTAAATTGCTCAATGTCCAAAGCGTATTTCACTGCCAGATTAAAATCGGTTTCTGTCAAAAGCGTCACAGCGTGATTGCCGTGTTTCATACGACCTGCAGCATTTATTCTGGGAGCAACTATAAAAACGACATCGGTGATGTTCAATTCTTCTTTTTTTACCTGCGCAATAATGGCTTTGATACCAGGCCTCGGGTTTTGGTTGATAACTTGCAATCCGAAATAAGCCAAGGTTCTGTTTTCGCCAGTGATCGGCACAATGTCAGCTCCAATAGCTGTTGCTACTAAATCGAGATATTCGACCAAATCTTCAACGGTTTTACCTTCTCTTGAAGCCAAAGCCTGAACCAACTTAAAACCGACGCCACAACCGCATAGTTCATCATAAGGATAACTGCAATCATCACGTTTTGGGTCTAAAACCGCAATGGCTGTTGGCAATTCTTTTCCGGGCCTGTGGTGGTCGCAAATGATAAAGTCGATGTTTTTTTCTTTTGCATATGCAACTTTTTCAATGGCTTTGATACCACAATCCAATGCAATAATCAGGGTAAAACCATTATCTTCGGCAAAATCGATGCCTTGATACGACACACCATACCCTTCGGCATATCGATCCGGAATATAGGTCGACACGTTGTCAGTTCTTGTTTTTAAATAAGAGGACATCAAAGCTACCGAGCATGTCCCATCAACATCATAATCGCCAAATACCAAGATATTTTCTCCTTCTGCAATTGCATTTTCAATCCGATTAACTGCTTTCTCCATGTCTTTCATCAAGAAAGGATCGTGCAAATCTTCGAGGCTTGGTCTAAAAAATCGTTTTGCTGCTTCGTAGGTTTCAATGCCACGTTGAATTAAAAGTGAGGCCACAACATCATCCACCTGAAGATCATCAGACAATAGTTTAATTTTGGAAGGTTCAGGTTTGGGTTTTAATGTCCAACGCATAGGAATGATATAATTTATGTGTGCCTAAAGTACTTAAAGTTTCAAATATTTCTAACTTTAAATACTTATAACTTCAATGCACTTCAACTGCTTTTTAATTGTAAGTACTATTTATTATGATAATGGATAGACGTTTTCACTGTTGCAAACCTGCGGAACATTTCCATGACACCACAATATTTTTCGATGGACAGATCGACTGCTTTTTTTATTTTGCTCTCTTGTAAATTCTCTCCATAAAAATGATACTCTACTGTTACCGTGTGGTAGTATTTTGGATGTTCTTCAGTCAGTTCCCCATAAGTGTCCATTCTAAAGTCTGAGACCGTAACCTTCATTTTATCTAAAATCATGATCACATCCAAACCCGAACATCCGGCTAATGATGCAAGCATCAGTGCCTTTGGTCTGTACCCAGAATTATTGCCTCCCTGTTCTTCAGAGGTGTCCATGAAAAGTGTTTTCCCACTTGGGTTGTCTGATTCAAATTGAGAATTTCCTTTCCAATGTGTGATGACTTTATGATTCATTTTCTTGAAGTTTTAAAATTATAAGTGCCTAAAGTATTTAAAGTTGCTCTTGTCTGTAAAATACAAACAAAGATATACCTAAATAGTGTTCGTTTTTAAGTATTTTTAAACTTGAGTGTACCCATAACTTTAGACACTTTAAGTACTTTCTTAACTAAAAAACAAACACATGCCTTTAGTAACACCATTATCTGCCGACCATGATTTAGAGACTATGGAATTGGCTGAATTTTTCAACGAAACTCTCGGGTTTTGCCCGAACTCGGTACTCACAATGCAACGGCGTCCTGCGATTTCTAAAGCATTTATCAATCTCAATAAAGCCGTCATGGCCAATGAAGGTCGCGTAACCTCCGTCTTAAAACGCATGATAGCTTGGGTGAGCAGTAATGCCACGGGTTGTAGATATTGCCAAGCACATGCCATTAGAGCGGCAGAGCGTTATGGTGCAGAGCAAGAGCAATTGGAAAATATTTGGGACTATAGAACTCATTCTGCATTCAATGAAGCAGAACGCGCTGCATTGGATTTTAGCTTGGCGGCTTCCCAAGTGCCAAATGCAGTGGACGAAAACCTTAAAGCGCGTTTGTACAAACATTGGAATGAAGGTGAAATTGTGGAAATGTTGGGTGTCATTTCATTGTTTGGATATCTCAACCGTTGGAATGATTCTATGGGAACAAGCATTGAAGATGGTGCTGTGGACAGCGGGAATCAGTATTTGGGGAAGCATGGGTGGGAGAAAGGGAAGCATGTTTGACATATTGATGGATTTCAATGTCAGTAAATAGTAATTCGAGATTCAAAAAAGCTTTTGATTATTGATTCGCGTTGTTCTGCTATGACCAATAGCTATAGGAACGAATGCTATTTTATTAAACATCTACAAATATAAAGTTTCGAAAATTGAGATTTTAAACTTATATAAATAGCATTTGCCTTAGGTAAAGAATATCAAAAATTAATTGTCTTAAGGGCGCTTCCCGCCAACACAAATAACAATTTCGCCTTTTGGAGGTTTATTAGTATAATGCTCCAAAACTTCCTTGGCGGTTCCTCGAATCGTTTCTTCGTAAATTTTGGTCATCTCGCGTGAAACAGAAACTGGTCGGTCGTCGCCAAAATACTCGCAGAAATTGGTCAATGTTTTTATCAATTTATGTGGACTCTCATAAAAAATAATGGTTCTGGGTTCTTCTGCCAATAACAATAGTCTCGTTTGCCTTCCTTTTTTAACAGGTAAAAACCCTTCAAATACAAATTTGTCGTTTGGCAATCCACTATTTACCAGAGCAGGGACGAAAGCCGTGGCTCCAGGCAAACAATCGACTTCAATATTATTTTCTACACAAGCACGTATCAATAAAAATCCGGGATCAGATATTGCAGGTGTTCCAGCATCGCTAATCAAAGCGACCTTCGTTCCACTTTTTATTTTTTGAATGAGATTGGCAACTGTCTTATGCTCATTGTGCATGTGGTGGGATTGCGAAGGTGTTTCAATATCATAATGCTTAAGTAGCTTGCCCGAAGTCCTTGTGTCTTCTGCAAGAATCAAATCGACTACCTTCAGCACCTCAATGGCCCTAAGGGTCATATCTTTTAAATTTCCAATAGGTGTTGGAACAATATAAAGTTTGCCCATTAATTAAACTTACTTTCTACAATTTCCAAAAGTCGTGCCTCAAATTCTTCTTTACCCTTCCAATTATTATAGTCTGGTTTGACAATATTCTGAATTAAATTTTTTGCATCTCCGAAAGAATCCGATGTATTTATTTGGGAAAGTACCCTTTCATAATCTTCCCTACTTCCTTCGAACAAGTGCTTAATGAAGGCTATCTTGTCATTCAAACCAATGTGGATGCCACCAGATTTGAGTTTGTCGTTCAAGGATTTTTTTACATTTTCCCGACTGGAATGCTGTGTTGTACTCACAGGATCAAAAACTGGAATGTTCTTAAAATCTGCTGTCAGTTCATCAAAATCTTGTTTTAGGTTATGGGTTTTTGGATTGTTTTGCTCAAAAAATGAATCAATCTGCTGTGTTTCCTGAGGCATTTGAGCCACCATGTCCTTGATTTTTTCCATGACTGGCTCCATAATTCCGTCATCCTCAATTTCATCGAGATTGACATAAATTTTATCTTCGCGTTCTATATTATCGCTTATTTTATTGTTGAAGGCTTCATCCAACATCGAAAAAAATGAGGAATCACTTCCA
>JBGTDZ010000077.1:0-34601 GCA_041748055.1 Aquaticitalea sp. | reverse complement strand
ACCTACTATACACTTGGGTTGAGTTATAAATTCTAAGAGATTATTGATAATGAAAAATTAAAATGGCATCCATTTGGATGCCATTTTTTCTTATTCTTCACCTTCATAATCAGGATATAGAAAATGATTATGTGGAAATCTCGACACATGGATTTTTCTGACTTCATCATAAATGCGTTTTTTGAACGCTTCAAGGTTTTCCCTGTTCAATGCCGAGATAAAAATAGCATCATTTCCAATTTTGTTCATCCATGTTCTTTTCCATTCTTCCAAAGAATAGTTGGATTTTGTTTTTACAGCCATTAAATCATCATCGGCAATGGGCTGGTAACTATAAGCATCAATTTTATTGAATACCATAATGATTGGTTTGTCTGAAGCACCAATTTCGCTTAAAACTTTATTGACAGATGCAATTTGTTCATCAAAGCTGCTATGCGAAATGTCCACCACATGAAGCAATAAGTCAGCTTCTCGTACTTCATCCAATGTGCTTTTGAACGATTCCACCAACTGTGTAGGCAATTTTCGGATAAAACCTACGGTATCACTGACCAAAAACGGTAAGTTGCCTATGACCACTTTTCTAACAGTCGTATCTAATGTGGCAAACAATTTGTTCTCAGCAAACACCTCGCTTTTACTGATAACATTCATCAATGTTGATTTACCCACATTGGTGTAACCCACCAAAGCAATCCGAACCAATTGCCCTCTGTTCCCACGCTGTACCGACATTTGTTTGTCGATGGTTTTTATCTTGTCTTTCAGCAATGCAATACGATCACGGACAATACGTCTATCGGTTTCTATTTCTGTTTCACCCGGGCCGCGCATGCCAATTCCACCTTTTTGACGTTCCAAATGCGTCCACATCCCTTTCAGCCTGGGAAGCAAATATTCACACTGTGCCAATTCCACTTGGGTCCTTGCATAGCTGGTTTGAGCGCGCTGGGCAAAAATATCAAGTATGAGATTGGTTCGATCCAGCACTTTACAATTAAGGATTTTGCTGATATTGCGTTCTTGTGCTGCTGATAATTCATCATCAAAGATGGCAGTTCCTACTTCATGTTCTTCAATGTATCGGCGCACATCTTCCATCTTACCTGTACCAATAAAGGTCTTTGGATTGGGCATTTCCATTTTTTGTGTAAAACGTTTTAACACTTCACCGCCTGCCGTATAGGTTAAAAACTCTAATTCATCCAAATACTCTTTCGATTTTTCTTCATTTTGTAATTGGGTCACCACCCCGATCAAGACGACTTTTTCCAATTCTAAATCTTTTTTTTCTAACATATTCCTTATATATTAGACAAAGTTACATAATTGACAGCAGTCGATTTAGTAAATTTAAACTTTAAATCTTGCGAGTGATTCCACAAAACAATATCCACACCATCGCCTTTTACAATGCTGAAAACTTATTTGATGTCTTTGTTGATAATAAGGTCATAAGCAATGATTTTTTACCGTTTTCAGCTAAAAATTGGACACTTAAACGATATGAAAGCAAAATAAACAAGTTGGGGCTAGTCATTTCAAAAATAGGGTTTACATCCGTTCAAAGACCTCCTGCAATTATTGGTATGGCAGAAGTGGAGAACGATAAGGTATTGAACGATTTGATAAAAAGTAAGGATTTAAATCCCTATAATTACGGATTTGTTCATTACAATTCTATGGATGAAAGAGGCATTGATGTTGCTTTGTTATATAATAAAGATGAATTCACGATTGAATATTCCAAAGCAATCCCCTTAGTTATAGAGGACGAATTTGGGAACAGGGATTACACAAGGGATATATTATTGGTGACGGGATATTTGGATGGACTTAAAGTTCATGTGCTTGTCAATCATTGGCCATCAAGGCATGAAGGGAGGGACGAAACGGAATTTAAAAGGATTTATGCTGCAGATCAAGTGACAAAGATTATGTCTTCGCTCCAAAATGATGATAGCAATGCCCAAATCATAGTCATGGGTGATTTTAATGACAATCCAAACAGTCAGAGCATCATCAACCTGAAAACTTTTAATGGGTTATTTAATACATTGGAGTCAGTATGGTCATATAGTAGAGGAAGTGTAAATCACAATTTTACTTGGATTCAATTTGATCAGATTTTTTTGACTCAAAATTTTTTGGATGCCAATCAGAATGGCTTTAAATTCATAAAGGCAGATATTTTCGATGAAAAATTCCTTACCCAATATGAAGGTAGGTTTAAAGGTCAACCTCACCGAACTTATCTCGGGAAAAAGTACATAGGTGGTTTTAGCGACCACTTTCCTGTGTATATCCTGATTCAGAAAGAATAGAAAAAGCAGACGTTTAATTGCGCTTTACTTTTTGTCGAATAAATACGCACTTAATCTATTATAGTGTTGTTAATACTATGTTAACTATCATTTTTTTTATCTTCGACTTATTGTATATCATCCCCAAAAGATGTTGTATATTCATCAAAAATTTTCAAATACATCCCTTTTTCATATAAGATATGTATAATCAATATTTTATACCTGCCATATTAAAAATATTATATTAACTTAAAAAAATCAAATGAAAAAAATTACCTTTTTAATTGTTTTACTGGCTTTCTTCTTTAGTTGGTATGGTACAGCTCAAATTACTTCCTTTCCTTACTCCGAAGACTTCGAATCAGGAGCTGGTGGATGGGTCGCGAACAATGGGTCCAATGGCACTTGGGCTTTAGGAGCACCAACCGCAACTGTTATCAATGGTGCTGCGTCCGGGACAAATGCTTGGGCGACAAATCTATCTGGAAACTATAATGTCAGCGAAAATTCGAATGTACAGAGTCCGGTATTCGACCTGACTTCATTATCAGCTCCAAGCATTCAGTTTAGCTTGTGGTGGGATGCTGAGTTTAGTTGGGATGGTATGGTGCTGCAGTCTTCTATCAATTCAGGCGCGTCCTGGCAAAATGTTGGAGCTTTTGGAGATCCAAATAATTGGTATACAGACAATTCTATAAATAGTAATCCTGGAGGTCAACAGGTAGGTTGGTCAGGAAGCAATAGTTCAAACAATGGATCTAATGGTTGGGTTGTCGCAAGACACGCTTTAACTGGTTTGGCGGGACAAAGCAATGTTATTTTTAGATTTGCTTTTGGTTCTGACACATCTGTTCAGGACAATGGTGTTGCTTTTGACTTGGTCTCCATATTTGATGTTTTATGTCCTGAACCAATTGGAATAGCAGTGGCGGGTCAAACTGCTACCACGGCAAATATATCTTGGACTCCAGGCTTATCTGAAACCACTTGGGAAGTTGTTGTTCAACCAGAAGGAACTGGAGTTCCTTCTGGAAGTGGCGTTACTACATCTTCAAATTCACCTTATATTGCTATGGGCTTAAATCCTATAACTGTTTACGAGGTGTATGTGAGATCTGATTGTGGTGTCGATGGCTTTAGTAGTTGGGCAGGACCGGCCAATTTTACAACACTATGTTCAGTCTTTACCCCAGATTATTTGGCAACATTCGATACCTTCCTTCAAGATTGTTGGGAAGCAGCAGATAATGGAAATCCTAGTACTGGACCCACCAATTTAGGAAGTAGCTCGTGGTTTGCGGATGGATTTGCTAATAATGGATTTACTGGAGCCAATAATATTAACCTTTGGTTGGCAGAGAAAAATGATTGGTTGATTTCTCCTTTCTTTGATTTAACAGGGGGTCCTTTTCAGGTGGAATTGGATTTCGCAGTGCAGCAGTTCGGGAGTTCCACTATTGCAGGGACATTAGGTTCAGACGATCAAGTACAATTATTGATAACTACTGATAATGGGGCCACTTGGATCCCCTTGAATGTTTGGAACAATACAACTCCGGTGCCTTCCGGTGGTCAACATTATGTGTATAACCTTGCAGCTTTCAGTGGCCAGACCGTTCAGTTTGCAGTATGGGCAAGTGAAGGAACTGTTGATGATAGTGCTGATAATGACATCTCTTTTGATAATTTCGAAGTTAGAAATGTTCCTACATGTCCTGAACCGTCCGCATTGGCAGCGACAAACATTACTGTCAATAGCGCCGAATTAAGTTGGACGGAAAATGGAACTGCCACTACCTATAATATTGAAATTGTAACAACAGGAACGGCTCCAACGGGAGTTCCAACCGCTACGGGGGTTTCGAACCCATATTTGGCAACAGGCTTAAGCCCTATTACCAGTTATGATTTTTATGTCCAGGCAGATTGTGGAGCTTTAGATGGGTTGAGCTCATGGGAAGGACCTTTTACTTTTATTACGCTTTGCGATGTATTCGTACCTGATTATTTGGCAACATTCGATACCTTCCTTCAAGATTGTTGGGAAGCAGCAGATAATGGAAATCCTAGTACTGGACCCACCAATTTAGGAAGTAGCGCGTGGTTCGCGGATGGATTTGCTAATAATGGATTTACTGGAGCCAATAGTATTAACCTTTGGTTGGCCGAGAAAAATGATTGGTTACTTTCTCCCTTGTTTGATTTGACGGGCGGGCCTTTCCAGGTGGAACTGGATTTTGCAGTGATGCAGTTCGCAAGTTCCACGAATGCCGGGACATTGGGTTCTGACGACCAAGTTCAATTATTGATTACAACTGATAATGGGGCCACTTGGATTCCTTTAAATATTTGGAACAACACTACCCCAGTACCTGCAGGTGGGCAACATTATGTGTATAACCTTGCAGCTTTCAGTGGCCAGACCGTTCAGTTTGCAGTATGGGCAAGTGAAGGAACTGTTGATGATGACCCTGACAATGAAATCTCTTTTGATAATTTCCAAGTTAGAAACGTTCCTACATGTCCTGAACCTTCAGCTTTGACCTCCAATAATTTAAGTTTAACCTCAACAGAAGTAGGCTGGACAGAAAATGGTGGTGCTAACATATGGAATATAGAATATGGCGTTTCAGGTTTTACTCAAGGCACAGGAACTGTTGTCATTGGTGTTACTACCAATCCATATGTATTAACTAACTTAACATCAGATACGCTTTATCAATTTTATGTACAGGCAGATTGTGGGGCTGTAGACGGGTTGAGTTCTTGGACAGGTCCATCTAGTTTTTATACAGGATATTGTGCTTCCATCCCTTCAAGCAATGATGGTGAAGGTGTAACAAATGTCACAATTGGAATCACAGACTTCCCGAGTTTTGGTGATGTAACCTATGAGAATCATACGGCAACATCAGTGAATGCATTTCAGGGAGTTGAAACCAATGTTTCTATTACCTTTGCGACAGGATTTACGTATGATACCAATATTTGGATAGATTTCAATGACAACTTAATTTTTGAAACTTCAGAAATCGTATTTCAAGGAGTTTCTACCAATGCCAACCCAACAATACTGGATGCCACCTTTACCATGCCAGCAAATGCTGCATTAGGACAACATAGAATGCGTATCGGGACGGCTGATTTTGGTCAAGTTCCTCCGGATCCGTGTTTCAATGGTTTTTTTGGGGTAACTTTAGACTTTACCATCAATATTTTAGTGTTGGATTGTGTGTTGCCTGAGTCAACTTTTACAACAATTGCTGACTGTGCAGGAAATCAGTTCTTTATAGATGTGGATGTTACAAGTTTAGGTGATGCCACATCTTTGGAGATTTCAAATAATTTTGATGCCAATACAACTCAAGCTTTAACTGTCGATACTTATCAAATAGGGCCATTTGCATTTGGAACTATTGTCAAAGTGTTTGTTATGAACGAACAAAATAATAATTGCGTTATTAGCAGTGCAAACCTTGGTTTACTTGGATGCCCTCCTGCCAACGACAATTGTGATGGCGCAATAGTAGCTGTAGTAAATCCTGGAGAATCCTGTATTAATGTGACAGCAGGCACTATTTTGGCAGCATCACCATCTGTTGAACCGCCAGGATCTTGTACTGGTGTACCAAATGATGATGTTTGGTTCCAATTTACAGCAGTGGGTGCTCAACAAATCATTCAACTACAAAATTTTGTGGGCGGAACCACCGATCTAAACCATGCTGTTTATTCTGGTGTATGTGGAAGTTTGGTAGAATTATATTGCTCTGACAACATCTTTAGTGTAACACCAAATTTAACGGTAGGAAACACCTATTTTGTCCGTGTGTTTTCAGCAGGAATTGTTGAAGAAACTACAACCTTTGATTTATGTATTCAAACTTTGGGAAATCCAACATATTGTTTGGAAGCTTTGCCAATTTGTGCTAGTGATTTGCAATATCCAAGTATCGTTGGAGATGATGTAGCACCACCGTATTTAGATTACGTTTGTTTGTTTTCTCAACCAGATCCAACTTGGAATTCCATTTATTTTGATTTGCCAGGAGATTATACTTTTACTTTGGCACAGACAGGTTTAGATGGATCAGGAAATGATATCGATTTTATCATTTGGGGTCCTTTTAACAGTCAGCAGACTGCTTGTTTTGACCTGATTCCATCAAATATTGCGGATTGTAGTTATTCTCCTGTAAGTATTGAAACAATAGAGCTAAACAATGTTCAGGCGGGTGATGTGTATGTAATTTTAATAACAAATTTCTCTCAGGAAGAAGGATTTTACACCTTCACCCAGGCTTCAGGCCCAACAAATGGAACCAATTGTGAAATTGTTTGTGACGTTGTAATTGAATATCAGGATACGGAGATAGTGGAAGATCCAGCAACACCTGGTTTTGGAGCACCAATAAATTTATGTGGTTTTGAGTCTATCACTTTAACAGCCAATTCACCATATGCTGATTTTTATGAATGGTATTTGGACGGGTTTGCATTTTCAAATGATGAAACTGTTACCATAACACAATCTGGTGTTTATCAAGTGCTTGTGAATGGCGATGTGTGCGAAGGCAATTCGTTATCCATACAAGTTCCAGTTATCTTCGGTCAAGAACCGGTAGCGAATACTGTTGCAGATATTGTAACCTGTGACGATACTTCAGGAGATGGCTTTGAAGCGTTCGATTTGGAATCCCAAACAGCAACTATTCTTGGCGACCAAGACACTACCCTGTTTAATGTGACCTATCACTTATCTCAAAGTGATGCCAATACCAATACAGGTTCATTGTCAACTCCATATACCAATATTTCAAATCCTCAGACAATTTATGTAAGAGTGGAAGATGCAAATGCTACTTTCTGTAGTTCATCAACCAGTTTTAATTTGGTGATCAGCGGGCCTACACCTACAGCAACCTCTGCAGATATAGCATTGTGCGACGATACCGCTCGCGATGGTTTTGAATCATTTAACCTTGCTGCCAATGACGTGAATATTTTAAATGGGCAAAACTCTACAGACTTTGCAGTTTCGTATTATTTATCGGAAGCTGATGCAAATGCAGGAACCAGTCCTTTGACTTCAACATACACGAGCACCTCTAATCCTCAAATTATTTGGGCACGTGTAGAGAATGTCAATGCAGTTGATTGTTTCGCCGTGGTGGATTTTGATTTGATGGTAGACGACATTCCAGTGACTACATTCACAACCGACTTTGAATATGAAGTGTGTCCAAATGCTACAGAACCGATAATCATCACTGCGACACCGCAAAATTATAATACCTCCGAGGTAAGTATTGTTTGGTTACAGGATGGCGTAGTCATTGATGGCGAATCAGGATTAACACTTCCGGTACTTACCGGTGGTTTTTATGAAATCCAAGTGACCTATAACGATACCGGATGTCCTGCAGATACAGTAGGAGTTACTGTAGTTCAATTGGATAATTGTATCATTCCTCAAGGGATTTCTCCTGATGGTGATGGTCTAAACGATACATTTGATTTGACCAATTTTAATGTGACACGTCTAGAAATTTACAGCAGACTTGGCAGGCTTGTGTATTCTAGGGATAATTATACCAACGAATGGTTCGGTCAAACGGACAACGGTGATGAATTACCTGTGGGCACCTATTTTTATACCATGGTCTATGAGGGTGGCACAAAAACAAAAAGTTCTTGGGTTTACATTAACAAATAAAACGAATTGATATACAATTAATACATTAATATGAAAAAACTAATAATCATTTTAATATTGCTTCTTGCCATACAAATGCAAGGGCAACAAGACCCTCAATATACACAGTACATGTATAATATGAGCGTCGTAAACCCAGCATATGCAGGATCAAAAGAAAATTTATCATTCGGATTATTATATAGGACGCAATGGACAGGGTTGGATGGTGCGCCAAAAACAGGTACTTTCTTTGGGCATATGCCAGTCAGTGATAAAATAGGAGTCGGTTTATCTGTTATTACGGATGAAATTGGCCCTGTGAAGGAGACCAATACATATGCCGACGTTTCTTATACCCTAAGATTGGCTGGGGAGCATCGTTTGGCATTTGGTATTAAAGCAGGAGCTACGTTTCACGATTTAGGCTTGGGTAGTGTAGATCTTATCGATCCCAACGATCCTTATTTTAGAGATGTTAGTGGTGTAACACCCAATGTGGGAGCTGGGGTATTTTATTATACAGATAAATTTTATCTGGCGTTTTCAGTTCCAAATATTTTAAGCTCGGTTAAGTTGGATGCTGAAGGCACAGAATATGGAACAGAAACAAGCCATTATTTTTTGACAGGAGGTTATGTATTTCAAGTATCCGAAAACACTAAATTAAAACCTTCCTTTTTAGTTAAGTCGGCATTTAGTGCACCAACATCTTTTGACGTCAACTTGAATGCCTTGTTTTTTGAGAAATTTGAAATTGGTGCCTCTTACAGATTGGATGATTCTTTTTCTGGATTGGTCAATTTTGCCATCACTCCAAATATAAGGGTTGGTTATGCTTATGATAATGTGACCTCTGATATTAAAAAGTATGCACCAGCATCGCACGAATTCATGATCTTGTTCGATTTGAATTTTGCGAAAAAGATTTCCCGTTCACCTAGATATTTCTAACAGTTAAGCTAAAAAACATGAAAAAAATTAACATATTTATTATCCTTACCATTTTGAGTAGTTTTTGCTTAACTGCTCAAAATAAAGATACAAAATCTGCCGATAAACATTTCGACCAATTAGAATTTGTTGATGCTGCAAAGGATTATGAAAAACTAGTGGAAAAGGGTATAGCAGATGCCTACGTGTATGGCAGATTGGCAGAATCCTATTACAACGTTTTCGATTCAAAAAATGCTGAAAGGTATTATTATCAAGCTTTGGAAAACAATCCCAGTCCAGATTCAGAGATGATTTATAAGTATTCCCAAATGCTTAAGGCAAATGGAAAATACGAGTTGTCCAATGAGTGGATGGCAAAGTTCGCCAAGATGCGCCCAAGTGACAATAGAGCCGAGGCTTTTAAAGCAAATCCGGATTATATTCCGCGAATATTGGAGAGAGGAAAAAAATTCAGGACAGAATTACTGCCTTTCAATTCTGAATACTCTGATTTCGGAGGCACTCTAAAAAACGGAAAGATTTATATTACTTCATCAAGGAATAAAATCGGTGATACATATGGATGGAACGCAGAGCCTTTTTTGGATATCTATGAAGTAACAAAAAATGACAACGGGGGTTACAGCGAGCCAGTGGCATTAAACAGCAAAATCAATACTGACTATCACGAAGGTTTGGTTGCTTTCAGTCCAGATGGCCAAACAATGTATTTCTCAAGGGAAAGCTTTTTTGAAAAAGAATACACTAGGGATACAATTACAAAGAATAAGCTGGGTGCCATACATTTATATAAAGCCAAAGCGTCAGGATCAAAATGGGACAATGTCGAAGCATTAAATATAAGTACCGACTTTTCCTCCAAAAATCCATCTGTAAGCAAGGACGGTAAAACCCTCTATTTTGCATCCGATATGCCAGGGGGATTCGGTCTTTTTGATATTTACAAAGCAGAGATTTTGGAAGACGGCTTTCTTGGCACTCCGGTAAATATGGGAGAAAAATTCAACACAGAAGCACAGGACATGTTTCCATTTATTGGAGATGACGGTACAATTTATTTTTCTTCAAATGGACATTTGGGTCTTGGAGGTTTGGATGTGTTTTTTACCAAAGAAATGGATGGTACATTGTCACCGATACGCAATATTGGACTTCCCGTAAACAGTAATTCGGATGACTTTGCTTTTCGTATTGACGATTCTTCAGGCGAAGGATATATATCCTCGAATCGACCGGGGGGTGCAGGAAGTGACGACATTTACCGTATCATTAAATTAGAACCGTTGTGCGATGTATTAATAACTTCTACTGTTGTTGATGTCAAGTCAGGTCAACCTATCAGTGGGGCCATGGTCACTCTGTATGATGATCAAGGGAATAAAATAGTCTCTAAACCTACCAACGCACAGGGTATTGCTGAATTTATCGTAGAATGTGGTAAGGATACTGAACTCGAGGTTGTCATGGATGGTTTTGAAAGTAAGAAAACTACTGTAAAAGGCACCCAAGAGAAAGAAGTAAATGTCACCATCTCGCTTGATCCTATTGATACGATTATAGCAGGTGACAGAATTGAATTGAATCCTATTTATTTTGATTATGACAAATCCAACGTTACCTCAAAAGCCGCTTTTGAATTGGATAAATTGATTCAGATAATGAATAAATATCCAGAAATGGTCATTGATGTCACAGCGCATACCGATAATAGAGGTTCTGATAATTATAATATGAACTTGTCTGATAGAAGAGCCAAAACAACTGTACAATATGTGATTGCCAAAGGCATTGACAAGAGCAGAATTGCCGGTGCAGGCAAAGGTGAAACAATTCCAAAAGTGGATTGTGGAGCCAATTGTACCGAAGATGAGCATCAGATGAACCGTAGATCAGAATTCCTTATTACCAGTGGAGGTCCTGTAGATACAGAATAATCATAATTATCTAACCAATAAATTTGAAGAAAATCCTATCAAGCAATTGATAGGATTTTTTTGTTTAAATCCGTTTCAGAATAAATATAGAAAGAATAAAACAAATAAGAGGTATAAGCCAAAGCAACCAAATAGGATTTGCCTGAGTTGCCTTTTTGTTCCAGTTGGCGTTAAGTATTTTACGTTTCTTGCCAGTATAATAAATCCAATTTCTAAATAATAAGATAATCATAATGATGAAATATAGCACCCAAGCTTTTGACATCGATAGAACTTCAACATGCATTTCCCTAAAAAAAAGCATAAGGAATACGCCTAACAATAATAGAACGGAAGCTTGTAAGCTTATAATATATAATAGGGCTAAATCGTTTGCCTTTGATTTATATTTTGTTTTATAATATTGAAATACAGTAAAAAATAATGCATCGAACTGTTCCATATAAAACGTGGTATAAAAAAACAACCACATTTAGTGAATATGGTTGTTTTTTCATTGGTTGTTTAATTATTTAATCTAGTTATTGCCAACTACTTTAAAATTATCTATATGATATCTTGTAGTTGCGCTTGGGTCGGATCCAGAATATTTAAATGCCACTCTGACATCCCCATCCAAACAGGATATGTTCAAATTGCCTACGTTATTAAATCCGCCAAATCCGCTGGAAGGTGTGTTGGGAATCGAAACGTCAAGTTCAATCCATTCCGTGGTGGTAACATCTCCCGTATAATTGTCAGTAATTAAAGCTTGAAGAATAACGCCATTGGCAAATGCAACCTCAAAATCAAATGTAAGGGATTCACCAGTAGAAGCATCCAGATTGATTACAGGTGTAACCAACCATGCTTCTATATTGGCCTGTCCAGAACCGAAACCGGAAATTTGAGCATATCGGTTGTTGCTAAAGCTTCCGATGACGTATTTTACACTACCGCCTGAAACATTAATATTCGTCCAACCTAGGGCTTCCAATTGACCAATTGTTGTAGTGCTTTCAAAATTTTGATTAAACACTGTTAAAGCATTACCAGTTGGCCCTTCACATTCTAGTACGATTGGGTCACAACGCTCGGTTGTGTCAAAATTTACATCTTCTCTACTATTGATCACCAATACGTTAAAATCATCACCAAAATCTCTGGTGAAAATTCCTTGGATGGATCCTCTTCCCTGTGGAAGCGGCAGAGATTTAAAATCTGCAAAGGTACTAGTCTGGAGTAATAATGTTCCCCCATCAGCACAACTTTCAATGGTTCTAAAACCATCAAATTCATCATCCGCTTCACCAGCATAAGTTAAGCCCAACTCATTTCTATTAATTTGGGCATCCTCAATTTTAATGAGTGTGTTTTCATATTGAGCGCTTAAATCTGCAATAGCACTAACTTTTGGTGTTATGGTAGCAACTTCAGCCCCTCTTATGACAATATTCCTATATTCAAATTCTTGTATTTGCCCAATAGAATTTCCAGCAGCTTTTCCAATTATGAAAGTACCATTTGCCATACCAACTGCCAGGCCATTTAATTTTACATAAACTTTACGGCCAATTTCGTAAGTTTCATACAGCCCGCGTGCATTGATGCTGATGTTGAAACCTAATCTAGGGTCTTCAGATGGATCGCTATCATCAACTTTATTTTGGATAATCAATTCTTCAAAGAAATTCCCAGATTGGTCACTAGAAATTACGTATCCTTCTATATAAAGAGGGTCTAGATCAAATTCAAAAGTTCCGACTTGGTCACCATCTGCCACTGCATCATTATATCGTGCGACTACAGCACTAAAATTAATGACATTGTCTGCGTTAATATTGGGATCAATAACCGAGACATCTGGAGTTTTAAAATCATCGTCTTGCACACAAGAGGTGATTGCGAACGTCATTGTCAAAAAAACTAGTAGGTTTAAAATTTTGTTTGCTTTCATCATTATTTATATTAAAAAGTTTGTTCTATTTTGTTAAAATCTAAAGTACACATTTACGAAATAGGTTGTACCACGGCCATACCAATATCTAGACCCAAAAACAGGGGTATCCAATGCCTGATCATCCCTTAACTGTCTGAAGTTGGCATTTCTGCCTTGTTCAAAACCACCCGTCTTATGTACTACGTCCAATAAATTGTTGACACTCGCAAAGAAGCCAACAAAATAATCATCAATTTTCCATGATTTTCCTCCAACCAGATTCACGAGCATATAGTTATCAAATTGTTCTTGTTTCAGTAATTTTCTAGCCAAATCTTCATCGTAATCATTGAACGGTAAGCCATCAGCATCCGTTGTGAAGTTTTTAGTACGTGTCAATGGACTTATGTCGATATATGTATTGTCGAAAAAGTTTGCGGTTGCGCCAACCCACCAAAAATCAGGATCTCGATATTCAAAACCAACAGAATAGGCAGTCTGTGGGCCACCTGCAATCCTGTAATCTTTCAAGTTTGAATTACCATAATTTAAGAAACCTTCAGTCCCTAGTATAAGTTGGTCTGCTGGGTCATTTGTAGGTTCAAAAGTTAGGGTCAAGTCAGGATTGTTGCTATAAGTATATTGACCGACAGAGGCAACACCTTTTAATTTAATGGTAGGAGTCACTTGTGCTTCGATTCCAAACTCTCCGCCTAAATGTTTTTTATTGATACCCTGTAGTATTTCTTGAATAAATGCTGTAGTACTTCCGCCAATTCCATCAGCATAATAAAACGAGATTTCATTCGCATTTTCGATGGTTGTGTAATAACCCGTCAATTTTGCCTTTACAATTGAAGAACGGAAAATGTAACTTGCATCTATAGTATTCACTGTTTCCACATCAATGGGCCTTCCAATTTGATCTCCAACTACATTATGGTTTTCTCTCGAATTCGAATAGGTGTTACGCAATGAAGGCGCCCTGTCAATATAGGCAGCATTGACATCGAAAAGATGTTTGCCTGTAAGTTTATATGTTAATCCTGCTTTACCTCCAAATCCGGTAAAATCCAGTTTGCGACCCTTACCTAATGAATTGTCAGCGAATGCCCCATTTTGGTAAATTCCCTCTCTTTGATATTCTGTTCTAGTGATATCTGCAGCTACATAAAAGTCAATCTTATTGTATTTAAATATCGCATTAGCGTAGCCATTTATGACATTTGAATAAAGGTTGAAATTATATCTAAATTTATCGCCTTCAGTGACAATGCGGTTAGGGTTTTGCAAGTCGCTTTGATTTTCAGTAGAATTTGTAGCGAAAGAATCCACATCCAAATAGGTACTAGCTCCTAACAAGTCTATGATAGAGGCAAAATTTTCGGATTTCAATTTTGTATAATACAACGCAGCATTGAATTGAATATTTTCGTTAAACTCGGTATTTAAAATTGAATTGAATGTCCATTTTTTATCATCAGTACGATCTTCATATAGCGCATAGACTGCGTTTCCCCCAGCGGCTGCATTTGAGACGTTCGCTTGGTATAATTGATTCCAGTTGATTTGACCGTTGTTCAAGAATTCCTGTTGTGCACCATAAGCAATCCCCAAATCGTCAGGATTGTTCCTTTCAAAATAACTAGGTAATTTTTGATAATATGTCGGACTTGGGTTTGAACCTCCACCTTCTGGAAATCCATCAACTAAGTCAGTACCGTTATTATCCAAACGACTGTTGCCGATTTTTCCAAATTGATATCCGACATTGGTGTTTATGGCTGTTTTTGAAGAAATATCCCAATAGTGATTCAACATTAAAATAGGTTCTTCAACTTCTTTGATGCGAGAGTTACGTTTTTCTCCATCTTGATAGCCCCAATAGTCATTATATCGTATTCCTTTAAGATCATAGACTTCTTGAGTATTGGGAGAAGATTTGCCTCTTCTATTTGGAGCATAGATTGATGTAAAATTAATGCTGTGTTTATCATTAATTTTCTTTTCAACTGAAGCAAATATGGAATTTGCATCATACAAAGTAGCATCTTGATACCCTTCTTCTCCCCAACGACGTCCTATGGACAATGTAAAGGCCCAACCATTAGAAATCAATCCTGAAGCATAAGTTGCAATGACACGATTGGTATAACTACGATTTGAAGATGAATAAGTTAATCGACCACCTTTACGATATTGAGAAGCTCTGGTAATAATATTGGTAGTTCCCAAAATTCCGCCAAATGTATACGACGAAGGAGAAAGACCATTTGTTAATACTTGGTTTCGAACGACGTCATTTAAACCTCCCCAATCTGCCCATTGAGGTCTTCCATCATACTCCTTGTTCATTTCAATGCCGTTCATTAAAACAGTTCCATTTTCAGAATCAAGACCTCTCGGATTAAAGAATGAAGAACTAAACTCAAAAGCTGCAGTTCTTTGAAAAACATCTTGCGATGATTGTAACAATCCAGAAATGTTGTCAGCCCCGCCACTGGCATCATCACTCAATTGGTCATCTGACAAGGTTACGGTAAACAAATCTTGTGATTCTGAAATATCAAAATCCAACAACATTCCGCTAATGTCCAATGTTTTTCCCTCATTGATTATAATGGGATAACGTTTGGTCATATAACCAATTTTTTCCACTATCAAAACTTGTTCGCCCAGTGGAACATCCGATGTAAAACTAAACTCGCCTTTGGCATCTGTGAGTGTTGTAACATTGGAGCCTTCAATGGTCACTGTTACACTTGGGATTGGTTCATCAGAAGCGCTATCGATAACGCTACCTTTTACGATAGTTTGTCCAAAGGCTGCAGCGATTGAAAAAATTCCGAATAAGAAAATCAAAAAGCTTTTTTTCATCTGTTTAGTTTGTTTTTTCAGTTTGGTCAGATGCAATTCGCACATTTTGATTTAACCTAATAAATCGAGTTGTGCTCATTTCATACCTGGTTATAATTTTAAGACATTTATTGCATTAAATAATAGTTATTTAAAGCCAGCAAATTTACATTATTTATAATAATATCATACTTTTGGCGTAAATTTTGCAACACCATAACACAAAAATAATATTGTAGCGATGAAGTCCTCTAAAATTACTATCCTTCTATTTTTTATAATACTGACTTTCAGTATGTTTTCGCAAGAAAAGGAAGCGAAACAATTTAAGATACGAACGATTGCCTTCTATAATTTGGAAAACCTTTTTGATACCATCAATGACCTTAACAAATTTGATGAAGCGAGCCCGATTATGGAAATGAACATAGGAGGAAGAGAGGATGCCTATAAAAGGAAAGTTCATAATATGGCCAGGGTTATTGCGGATATTGGTGCTGATGAAGCTCATGACACACCTGCAATTCTTGGCGTATGCGAAATAGAAAATAGGAGCGTGCTCGTAGATGTTGTCAATGATCCTTTATTAATTGGGAAAGATTACGGAATCGTTCATTATGAATCACCTGATGCCAGAGGGATAGACGTAGGGCTTATATATCAAAAATCATTGTTTGTTCCTATTACGACCAGTTCGCATTTTCTCAAAATATATGATGACCAAACAAGAAATCCTGTCTATACAAGGGACCAATTGTTGGTCACTGGAAAATTGGAAGGAGAAGTCATCCACATAATTGTCAACCATTGGCCTTCCAGGAGTGGTGGAGAAGCAAGAAGCCGTTCTAAACGTGTTGCAGCTGCCAAACTCAATAAGCATTTGATAGATTCACTTCAGGTGATTGACCCATATGCAAAAATTTTTACCATGGGTGATATGAATGATGACCCCACAAATGCAAGCATTAAAGAAGAATTGAAAGCAGTAGCGAACCAAGATAAAGTAGAGATTAAAGGCATCTATAATCCATACGAGAATTATTACAAAAACGGATTGGGAACAACAGCTTACCGTGATGCATGGAGCTTATTTGACCAAATATTAATGACCAAACCGTTGTTGGAAAAGGAGTATTCCACCTATCAATTTTACAAAGCGAATATTTACAATAAATATTATCTGACCACTAAACGAGGTCGATGGAAAGGGTATCCTTTCAGAAGTTGGGACGATGGTGGATTTACCGATGGCTTCAGTGACCATTTTCCAGTATATGTCTATTTAATAAAGGAAGTTAAAAAAAACTGAATGTAATTAATAAAACAGAGCTCAAATTTTTCAGTTTGAGCTCTGTTTTATTAACACACTATTTGATCAGGCCAACCAATTGCTCCAAGGAATTCTGGACAGAATCAAAATCAGTGCAATTGTATAAAATATGGCAATCATCTTGAATTTGGGTTTGGAGGTCAATTTCTTTTTATGTTTTGAATAGCCGACGGTTATGAGAACAACAGCCAAAATTCCGACAAAGGGATGTTCTACAGCGAGTAATCTAGAAAAAGAATCCAATCCTCCCATTCCATTGGCACTGAGATTTTTAAATCCAAATGGCGAGACAAAATAAAGGAACAATCCCAAAAGGAGTTGGATATGTGAAACAATCAAAGTAAACAGTGAAATCCGGAAATCCTTTGCATGAAATTCCTTATCTCCGAAAAATTTGATAAGTGCATTAAAAGTAGCCAACGCCAAAATCAGCAGCACTAAATAAGCCCAATAAGAGTGTAAAATTTGAATTATTTGGTACATAATTTATTGTTCAAAAAGGTTAGTATCACAAAAATAGTGAATTTTAAAGTTGGGTTGAAAGTTTATTGTGAAATCTCACCCCCGATTTCAGTTTGTTTTTCAAAAATTAGCATCACATCGATGATGACCGAATTTATTCCGTTTTGTTTGATATAATTGATGACACTATTTTAGACTGAAACTCATATTCCCGTTCCACTTTGCTGATACGCACTTTGTACCAATGGTACCAATCGGATTTTCCTCTTCTTTGAGCCATTAAATGGTCAGTTTGTTGTTTCCAATTTTTGATGGCTTCCAAGTTTTTCCAATAGCTCACGGTTATTCCGATGTCATTTCGAGCACTATCAATTCCCAGATAACCTTCATTGCGTTTCGCAAGTTCTTCCATTAATCTTGACATTTCAATATATCCGTTGTCTCCTTCAGTACGAGTTGATGTAAAAATGACCGCATAATAGGGTTCAAAAATTGGAGTCATAATTTGTGTTTTCTTTTGTCCCAAGTGAGCACTTTTACACCTTCAGAATAGTGCATTCGGTCAGGTTGGTTATTGATAAGATAATTGAATTTTGGATAATCAATTTTTAAATCCTTTAAAGTAATGTGCTCCAAAGGCCATTCCACATGATGAACGTCATATTCAATCAACTTGTTTTTATAGTCTTGAAAGACCGCATAGCGTTCCGTCAACCATTGGTCAGTAAAGTCTTTTCTGTAAGTTTCTTTTTTCAACTGATATATTATTTCAATCGAATTATCCAAAACTTCATTCTTCGATTCGTAACTGAAATGAGTGCGTTTCATTTTAGAATGGACATAAGGAAATTTAGACAATGCCTTCAACAAAGTACACGAGGCACGTTTGCTGCCTTCCATACTCAAAAAATACACACTTTGTTTACCTTGGCAACTAACATAGGTTCGAATATTGATTTCGTGAAAATCCGAAATATGTGGAAGTTTTGGCAGGCTTCTCACACCAATATGATTCATATCAAAAGCCACCAAACTTACCCAAGGGCTTCCATCGATGGTATCCAATGTCATTTCATTTGGAATAAATGGCTGTATCAGTTCTGGAGATACTTTCCAATGTAGAAAAATTGCTTTGTTCCATTCTTGGTAGAATTTCCAAGGTCTTCTAGGCAAGTGGAACGGTCGGTGTTTTTGATGACTTAATATCTCGGAAGCTTTCATTTGGATGAAAATTTATCAATATCAATTTAACGCAAACGATTTAGTTGGTGATATTCTGTTAATTTTTTTACTAATATACCATTTTGACAGCGTTTTTATTCAAGTTTATGTATTTTTAAATGGTGAAATTACTTTTAAAAACGATTCTATTCTTTCTATTTATTGTAGGTTTAAACATTCCTTCCGTTTATGCCCAATTAAGTTTTTGTACAGGAAATTCTGGTGATCCAATTTTTAATGAAACTTTTGGGACTGGAACAAATTACGGTCCTCCTTTGCCGGGAGGTACCACGACCTATAATTTTATAGGTAATTCTGGACCTCAAGATGGGCAATATACCATAGGTAGCAATACTTCTTCATATGGTTGGAATTTACCCAGTGACCATACACCCAACGACTCTAATGGAAAAGCATTGATTGTCAACGCCAACTTTACTTCGGGGGAATTTTATAAAACAACCATCAATGGACTTTGCGTAAATACAACCTATGAATTTTCTGCTTGGTTGATTAATATCTTACCGAGTTCTGGTTGCGGGGGTAATGGCATCCCGGTTAATGTGAAATTCGAAATTTGGGATATTACAAATTCAAATCTATTGGCTACTGGAGATACAGGAAATATTTTTGGTTCCCCGGTCCCAAATTGGCAGCAATATGGTTTGGTCTTTCAAACACTACCAGGACAGACCTCTGTGATTCTTAAAATGCTAAATAATGGTGTTGGTGGTTGTGGGAACGATTTGGCGATTGATGATATTGTCTTTAAATCCTGTGGTGATACCGTTGAACTTGAGAGCAATAGTGGTGAAAACCGATTTGAGGCATGTGAGGAAGATATGGTTAACAGTGTTCCTCTCTTGGCTATTCCAGATTTTAGCGTGTTCTCGACACATGCATATCAATGGCAAGTAAGTAATGATAATATAACTTGGAATGACATTACCGG
Source organism: Aquaticitalea sp. (assembly GCA_041748055.1). Classification (GTDB taxonomy): domain Bacteria; phylum Bacteroidota; class Bacteroidia; order Flavobacteriales; family Flavobacteriaceae; genus JBPOFM01. The sequence goes on along the minus strand of JBGTDZ010000077.1, from coordinate 14,967 downwards.
CGCTACAAACGATACTTATAATGCGCCAGCTCCAACACCATTTGGAACATTTTATTATCGTGCTAAATTTGCCGAAAATGCAGTCAACCTTCAAAACTCTTTTTGCAATTCATTATCTGACAGCTTTGAAATTGAAATTAATGCCTTGGAAATGCCAACTTTTAATACCTTTCCACCAATTTGTGATGGCGACACTTTTGCGCTTCCTCCAACTTCCAATAATGGCATATCTGGAACTTGGTCACCTGCTTTGAATAATAATTCAACTACGACCTACACATTTACTCCCGCTGCAGGGCAATGCGCAACAACACAAACTTTAACAGTTGCAGTCAATCAGCGTTTGACCCCAAGTTTCAATGCTATTGGCGCCATTTGCAATGGAGACACCCTCAACTTGCCAACAACATCCATAAACAACATCAATGGCACATGGTCGCCATCACCAAATAATACCGCGACCACTACGTATACTTTTATACCAAACGCTGGTGAATGTGCAACCATCACAACCCTAACAGTCGAAGTGAATCAACCTTTAACACCAACATTCAATCCGGTGCCGCAGGTCTGTAGTGGCGATTCAATTTCAGAATTGCCATCCACTTCCTTGAACAATATAATTGGCACTTGGTCCCCCATGATTAATAATACAGCTACCACTACGTACACATTCACTCCTAACTTAGGGCAATGCGCTACTACCCAATCATTGACGATAGAGGTGAACCAACCATCCACACCGACGTTCAATGCTGTACCTGCTATTTGTAATGGCGATAGTATCATGGCTCTGCCGACCACCTCAACAAATAATATTTCAGGAAGTTGGTCACCAGCATTGAACAATAGCACGACGACCACATATACGTTCACACCAAATGCCGGGCAGTGTGCCATGACCCAATCATTGACAATTATGGTCAATCCTATTGTGACACCAAATTTCAATTCGGTTGCGCCCATTTGCAATGGAGAAACACTTGCCCCGTTGCCTATCACTTCACTCAATATGATTTCTGGTACATGGTCACCATCACTCAATAACACAACTACCACTACCTATACATTTTCACCAAGTCCTGGTGAGTGTGCCACAACACAGACATTGACAATTGTTGTAAATCAATCAGTAACACCAACATTTAACCCAGTACCGGCAATATGCAGTGGAGAAAATCTTTCGCCCTTGCCAACAATTTCTACAAACAATATATCAGGAACTTGGTCCCCAGCATTGGACAATACGTCAACGACAACTTATACCTTTACTCCAGCTGCAGGCGAATGTCCAATTCTTTCAACTCTAACCATCGTTGTCAATCAGAATCCTTTAATTGAATTAGATGGGGTTTATGCGATTTGTACCAATACAAACGGGACGGAGATATTTCAATCTTCAATAATAGACACTAATTTATCTGAAACCGATTATTCATTTGAATGGTCGAATGCTTCGGGCGATATTGTGGGCACAGAATCCACCTATCTACCTTTGGTGAGTGGAACGTATTCGGTCATTGTAACTGACCTCATTACGGGATGTCAAAATCAAGATACAACTACGGTTGTTGAAAGCAGTCCACCAACATTAGAACTTATTCTCACATCAAATCCATTCGCAGGAAACGGCGAAATTGTAGTGGCTTCAAATGGAACCGGTATTTACGAATATAGTTTAGATAATGGCCCATGGCAGGACAGTCCTGATTTCGCCAATGTTTCTGCAGGGAATCATAGTGTGAAAGCGAGAGACAAGAATGGTTGTGGCTTTACCAGTATTGATATTTGTTTAATAGGAGCCCCTAATTTCTTCACACCAAATGGCGATGGTATAAATGAAATATGGAGATTGAAAGGAACACACTGTTTAGATTATGCCAGCATTTACATTTTTGACAGATTTGGGAAGCTCCTTAAAGAATTCGACCTTAACAGTGCTGGCTGGAATGGATCTTTCAACGAAGAACTAATGCCAACAAACGACTATTGGTTTGTAATCAGATATAAAGAAGTGACCAGTGAGTCCGAAAAGGAACATAAAGGGCATTTCACATTGAAAAGATAAATAAATACTGCCTTCTTGCAAAGTTTTTACTTTGCGTTCACAACAATTCAATTGCAATGGATGGATACTTTTTGGAAGGATAATAAATCCGTATCTTCGCAAAATTCAATAGTAATATTTAAAAAATATAGAATTTATGCAAGCAGTTGCTACCGATTTCGGAATTGAAAAATCCCTTATTCAATTGGGTATTAAAGACATAAACAATGGTACATCTACAGGGTCCAATAATTTCTCTCCTGATATCAATAATGACGGACAGATTTTGGAAAGTTATTCGCCAGTAGATGGCTTTTTAATTGGGAAGGTAAGAACAACCACCAAGGAAGATTATGAAAAAGTGATGGATGCTGCGACGAAGGCATTTAAAAGTTGGAGAACGACGCCAGCGCCACAACGAGGTGAGATCGTTCGTCAGTTTGGTGACAAATTAAGAGAGAAAAAAGAAGCTCTGGGCAAATTGGTGTCTTATGAAATGGGCAAATCCTACCAAGAAGGTTTGGGAGAAGTTCAGGAAATGATTGACATCTGCGATTTTGCAGTGGGATTGTCGCGTCAACTTCATGGGTTGACGATGCATTCCGAACGTCCTGGGCATAGAATGTACGAACAATACCATCCATTAGGTGTTGTTGGGATAATTTCCGCATTTAACTTCCCGGTAGCAGTTTGGGCATGGAACACAGCATTGGCTTGGATTTGTGGCGATGTGTGCGTGTGGAAACCAAGCGAAAAAGCGCCATTATGTGGGGTGGCATGTCAAAATATTGCAGCCGAAGTATTTAAAGCCAATAATCTTCCCGGAGGTATTTCTTGTCTCATTAATGGTGATTATAAAGTGGGGGAATTCATGACAAAAGACTTACGGATTCCATTGATTTCTGCAACAGGTTCAACCAGAATGGGAAAAATTGTGGCTCAGGAAGTGGCAGGACGTTTAGGAAAGTCTTTATTGGAGTTGGGTGGAAATAATGCCATTATCGTAACGCCAGATGCAGATGTGAAAATGACAGTGATTGGTGCTGTATTTGGAGCTGTTGGGACTGCTGGGCAACGTTGTACATCGACCAGACGTTTAATCATTCACGAATCCATATACGACAAGGTGAAGGATGCGGTAGTTGTTGCGTACAAACAATTGAAGATTGGAAATCCTCTGGATGAGAAAAACCATGTCGGTCCATTGATTGATAAAGAGGCCGTAAAAATGTATGAAAATGCACTGGACAAAGTTGTTGAAGAAGGCGGGAAAGTAATCGTTGAAGGCGGTGTACTTTCTGGCGATGGTTATGAAAGTGGGTGTTATGTAAAACCAGCAATTGCAGAAGCAAAACCCGAGTTCAAGATTGTGCAGCATGAAACATTTGCGCCTGTTTTATATCTGTTGAAATATTCGGGAGATGTTCAAAATGCCATCGACATCCAGAATGACGTGGCGCAAGGTTTGAGTTCGGCTATTATGACCAATAATCTTCGGGAGGCAGAACGTTTTTTGTCAGTTCAAGGTTCTGATTGTGGGATTGCAAATGTGAATATCGGAACATCAGGTGCTGAAATTGGCGGGGCTTTTGGAGGCGAAAAAGAAACAGGAGGTGGACGTGAGTCTGGCTCTGACGCTTGGAAAGTCTATATGCGTCGTCAAACGAATACAATTAATTATACAACCGAGTTGCCTCTAGCCCAAGGAATCAAGTTTGACCTTTAAAATTTTGATTTATTTCTATGAAAAGCCTTATTTAAATTAATGGGGCTTTTTTAGTGTCAAAAAAAAACCCTATTTCAATGCCGAATTTATGTCGGGAGAAATAAGGTTTATGAGTAACTGATTAATAGCACTGTAAAAGTCGTACAAATTAAAATATACTTCGACAAAAAAACTATGATTGGTAAATAAAACTGTATGAATGGTATGAAAAAACGGATAACGTTAACTATTTGATTAATAAAGCAAAACCTCATTTCAATGCCGAAATTTTATCGGGAGAAATGAGGTGTAATCAAATTGATTAATAGCGCTGTAAAATTAGCTATAGGATTTATTTTTTACATTAAGCAAATGCTAAATTACAATTAAGTTTATGCGGCTAACTGTATTTTACTTTTCGTAAAATGCGAAGGGATTCTTTGTAATTTTCATAAACCTCTTCATTAAAATCTTTTAAATAGGGTTTTGCCTCATTTAACTTGTGAATCGCTTCATGAAACAGGTTGAGGTAACAGATAAGATAGGTTGCAGGAAGATTCATCAAATCCTGAGCCTCATTTCGAGTGAGCGAAAGGCCTTTTTTCAGTTTTTCGAGAATTGCATTGTTTGCATTGTAAATATGGTGTAAGACTTTCTTGTCGAATTGTGGTGGCTCAAAAAGCAACTGAGTATCGATATGATAATTGGCATTGTTTCCAAATTCAATTATTGTTTCTTCTAGTGGATAATATTTATATGAATTTTGAAGTCCAAGACTTACATATTCCACGATTTTGAATGAATCTTCGTTAAAAGTTATTGATACCTCATCCAAAGTGGAATAGAACAACCGTACTTGTTCATTCACCAATTCAATATCGACCCTGCTATAAAACGTTTCATTTTTTACCACTTTTTTTTGGCCAGCCCAACAGAGCACAAAATATTCCTTAAAGACTTTATATTTTGGGTTATAGTTTTTCCGTTTGTTCATAAAATCAAACACACCATCGAGCGTGTATTCAACATTGTTTTGTGCATGCGCTTCAATGGATTCAACAATCTTGGAATTGACATCCTTAATAATAATGTCGAATACCTTGGGCATGCTCATGCTGCCATCCCTGAAGAATACAGAACCGCCGTAATATTTCCATATGTTTTTGCGTAGCGATGTCAATCCGTCAATGGGGCGAATAGTTACCAACCCTACTACTTTGTCATCCGGTAAATGCGGAAACGGAATATTTTCATACTGCACTATCGGAGGATTGGTCAAATAGGCATTGATGAGGTTTTGGATTTTGCTATCGTCAAAAAAATCGACACCCGTAATTTGATTGCTTTCATCTTCAACACCGATGATAATGAAGGAATTATTTTTAGGATTACTGTTGGAAAGTGCACAAATATGCTTTAAAAATTTTGCTTTTCCCTCCTTTTCGCTGATATCAATCTTTCGCTTTTTGTCATAGAAACTGTTCTCATCGTTGTGAGCAAGTAGGTTTTTTATGAGGAGGCGTTTATTGATCATTGCATATTCTTACGAAAGAAGGATTTTTATTATTAGAGTTTAAAATTATAAATCTTTTTTTATCATCGTATTACTGGCTTGTGCTGTCGGAAACACCAACAAATCAGCAATATTAACATGTGCCGGTCTGGACACGGCAAAATAGATAATCTCTGCAATGTCTTCTGGCTGAAGTGCTTTATATCCTTTATATGCTGAATTAGAATTAGGATCGCCTTTAAATCGTACTTCCGAAAATTCGGTCTCCACCATGCCTGGATTAATGGCTGAAACTTTGATTCCAAAAGGATTTAAATCCATGCGCATGCCTTCAGAAATTGCCAAAACAGCTGCTTTACTACCACAATAAACATTGCCATTAGGATAAATGTCGCGTCCTGCCGAAGAACCAATGTTAATGATATGTCCCGATTGTCGTTCTGTCATCTGCGGGATGATGGCTTTACAGACGTACAACAAACCTTTTACATTAATATCCATCATAGCATCCCAATCCTCAATATTTCCTTCATGAATTGCGTCTCTGCCGTAGGCATTGCCTGCATTATTAATGAGAACGTCAATTTGTTTAAACTCATCTGGAAGAGAATTGATGGCTTTAAAAGTTGCCTCTTTATCACTGACATCAAAATTAAGGGTATGGATATCGGTTTGTTTTTCCAATGCTCGTTGAACGGTGTCCAAGCGTTCTTGTCGACGACCGCATAAAATAAGATTGATGTCATGTTTGGCAAACTCATGTGCTGTGGCTCTTCCAATTCCGCTGGTAGCTCCTGTTATCAAGGCTGTTTTTCTTTTCATTTATTTTTAAGTAATATTTACTTCCGATTGTGACTGAACATCACCAAATATTATTAAGGCACCTCATGTGCTTCGCTCGAAACCAACATCAAAAACCAATCTTCCAATTCCAATTTAATTTCGATGGCTTTGGCCGCTTCCGTAATGCGTTGTTTGGTGGTAGTTCCTATAACCAGATGTATATTCGAAGGATGTTTTAATATCCAAGCCAATAATAATTGGTCTTCAGTAGCATTGTATTTTTCAATCAATTCACCCAATTGTCTGTGGATACGTCGTGTTTGTTCGGTATCGTCTTTAAATACAAGACCCAAAGGGGACCAAGCCATAGGTTTCATATTTTTGAGCATCATTTGGTCCAAAGTGCCATCGTGCATCGCCATATGTTGCGTCAATGAAAACTCAATCTGGTTGGCAGAAATTTCCGTGCAACTCGAAATCAATTCTACTTGAGATGGCGTGAAATTGGAAACACCAAACTCTTTTATTTTTCCTTCTTTTTTAAGTTTAGAAATCGCTTCTGCAATCTCATCAGGTTGCATCAAAGGACTTGGTCTATGCAATAAAAACAAATCCAAATAATCGGTTTTTAGGTTTTTCAGAGACGCTTCAGCAGACCAAATGATATAGTCTTTACCATAATTATAATGCTTGACCTTATTGCTCCTATTTTCAGACATAAGTTGAATCCCACATTTCGAAATCAACTGAATATCTTCACGCTTAATTCTGCTTTCCATAAATGCCTTTCCAAAATCAGTTTCGGTAGAATAACCTCCGTAGATATCGGCATGGTCATAAGTGGTGATTCCGATATCTATACAATAATTCATTAAAGAAATCATTTCTGATGTGACTAATTTTTTCCCCCAACTTCCCCAAGTCATGGTGCCTGCAATAATTCTAGAATAGTTCAATGCTTTATTTAGATTTAATGTGTTTCATTTATAAAAATACTTAAATCACTTTGATTATTCTTTCATTGGTTTGTAATTATTCTATATTCTTTGGCGTTAAGCCTTTAACATATTTTGAAAACCGTTATGACCCTATCCTGAAGTATTTAAAATAGAGTCTTTATTTTTTTCTGTAAACTATATCCAGCTCCTGGGCGTATATAGGTTATAACCTAAAATACTATTATATGAATTATTTTAAAAAACTTACACTGCTTTCAATGATTTCATTGGCTTTATTAAGCTGTGGTGAGGACGATTCGTCGTCCCCTGCGCAAGGGAGTTCACAAATATCCGTTAAACTTATGGATGCTCCAGGGGATTACGAACATGTTTATATAGATGTCGTTGATGTCATGGTAAAAGTGAATGATGCTTCAGATGACGAGGGTAACTGGCAAAGTCTGAATGCTGTAAATACAGGTGTGTATGATCTGTTAGAATTGACAGGTGGTGTAAATGTATTGTTGGTAGATGATTTTGAAGTATTATCAGGAACTCTAAATCAAATTCGTTTGGTGTTGGGCGATGATAATTCTGTTGTAATAGATGGTGAAACCTTCCCATTAAACACTCCAAGTGCACAACAATCGGGTTTAAAAATCCAAGTGAATGAAACATTGTTGCCAAATATCGCATACACTTTTTTATTGGACTTTAATGTTGATGAATCGATTGTAGTTGCAGGAAACTCTGGTAATATCAATTTGAAACCTGTGATCAGGGCAAGTGTGGAAGCAACTACTGGAACTATCTCTGGTAACATTTTGCCATTGGGAGTGCAGACAGAAATTACTGCTACAAATGGAATTGATACTGTTTCAGCTTACGCAGGTGTTGATGGCCACTTTCTTTTGGTCGGACTCAATCCTGGAGTTTACTCGATTACTGTAATTCCAGACCCAATTTCAGCACTTTCACAGTTTACAATCGAAAACGTCGAAGTAACTTTGGAAAACAATACCGATTTAGGAGTGATTTCTTTAGATTAAACTTATAAATCATAATTTATTATTAAAAGAGCAGTGCCATTGGTACTGCTCTTTAATTTTTAACCAATTATTAACAGCATGGCAGAGAAAATTTTAACAATTTGCAGTCCTCAAAAAAATCAACCTATTGAGGCTAATCTAAATTTTAATGATAATGGAAGATACTGTTGCGATTGATATCAAATCAATCAATGAAAAAATTGAAAGAGAAAGTGCCTTTGTTGACCTGTTGATGATGGAGATGAACAAGGTCATCGTTGGACAGCGCTACATGATTGAAAGACTACTTATTGGTTTACTTGGTCAAGGGCATATCTTATTGGAAGGTGTTCCAGGGTTGGCGAAAACATTGGCCATCAATACACTTTCGCAAGCAATTGATGCAAAATTCAGCAGAATCCAATTTACCCCGGATTTATTGCCTGCAGATGTGGTAGGAACCTTGATTTACAATATGAAAATCAACGATTTCTCCATCAAAAAAGGTCCTATTTTTGCAAATTTCGTTTTGGCTGATGAGATCAACCGGGCGCCAGCAAAAGTACAATCGGCATTATTGGAAGCCATGCAGGAAAAACAAGTGACCATTGGTGATGAAACGTTTAAATTGGACAGACCATTTTTGGTCATGGCTACCCAAAATCCAATAGAGCAAGAAGGAACCTATCCTTTGCCAGAAGCTCAAATAGATCGGTTTATGTTAAAAACCGTAATAGATTATCCAAAAATTGATGAAGAACAGTTGATTATCAGGGCAAATCTGAGAGGCGCTTTTGATAAAGTCAATGCAGTAGTTTCCATTGATACCATTCTTAGGGCACAACAAGCTGTTAGAGAAGTATATATGGTTGAGAAAATTGAGAAATACATCCTGGATATCATTTTTGCAACCCGTTACCCAGAAAAATATAAACTTGCCAATATCAAACCTTTGATTTCTTTCGGAGCCTCTCCTCGAGGAAGTATCAACCTTGCGATGGCAGCCAAATGTTACGCCTTTATCAAGCGTCGCGGCTATGTCATTCCAGAAGATGTTCGTGCAGTTGTGCATGATGTTTTACGTCACAGAATTGGGCTCACTTACGAAGCTGAAGCGGAAAATGTTACCTCCGTGGACATTATCAACAAGATTGTCAACGAGATTGAAGTACCTTAAAAGCCCCCTAACCCCCGAAGGGGGAATTCTTACTCACTCGAAACAAAAGGAGGCAAATATTTAGACCATGCTTAAAATATTCATACATCATTTATTAATAATTGCATTCAATTCCCCCTATGGGGGCAAGGGGGCCAATGGATACTAAAGAACTTCTTAAAAAAGTACGTAAAATAGAGATCAAGACACGTCGTTTGTCCGATCATATTTTTGGTGGCGAATATCATTCTACCTTTAAAGGCAGGGGTATGACTTTCAGTGAAGTTCGTGAATATCAGTACGGTGATGATGTCCGTAATATAGATTGGAACGTCACAGCGCGCTACAACGAACCTTTTATCAAGATTTTTGAGGAAGAACGTGAACTTACCATGATGTTGATGGTTGATATTTCTGGTTCTCAATGGTTTGGTACCGATGAACAGTTCAAAAACGAAATCATTACCGAAATTGCCGCAACATTGGCGTTTTCAGCCACTCAGAACAATGATAAAATAGGCTTGATATTGTTTACTGATGTGATTGAGCTTTATATTCCACCAAAAAAAGGGCGTTTCCATGTGCTTAGAATCATTCGTGAGTTGATAGAATTTAAACCTAAAAGCAAAAAAACAAATTTGGCAGATGCCTTAAAATTTCTTTCGAGTGTGATGAAAAAGAAAGCGATTGTTTTTATACTCTCTGATTTTATAACTGATGAGTACAACCAAACTCTAAAGATTGTTGCCAAAAAACATGATATCACAGGAATTCGTATTTATGACAAGAGAGAACAGGAAATACCCAATCTTGGTATGGTGCAAATGAAAGATGAAGAATCAAACGAATTGCTTTTGGTCAATACATCCTCCAAAACAGTCCGAACCAATTATTCCAAATATTACCAAGAAAAGGTAGATTATTATAAAGATAGTTTTACAAAATCGGGAGCTGGTTCCATCAATTGCCGAGTAGATGAAAGCTATGTAAAAAAGTTACTTGGATATTTTAAAAGACGCGCCTAACGATTAACGATTTATGTACAAGGATTTTAGATTTAAGAACAATTTCACTTCGGTCATCCGTCATCGGTCATCGGTCTTATCTATCAGCTTTATTTTTTTCTCTTGGTTCTCGTTTTCCCAAGTTTCCTCTTCTCTCGATTCCACTAAAATCAAAATCGGGGCACAAATTACCTATAAAATCCAAGTTGAAACAGATACGACTGATTTGGTGGTTTTTCCAGAAGGACAGACATTCATGCCCATGGAAATGATTGAGGCCTATAAAACCGATACTACACTAAGCGACGCTAAATACAAGCTCATCAAAAAGTACGGATTGACGCAGTTCGATTCTGGTAAATATACCATCCCAAGGCAAAAAATCATCATTGGCAGCAAAACATTTTATACCGATTCGATTCGTGTTGAGGTCAATAATATTAAGGTTGACACTACAAAACAAGGTCTTTATGACATCAAGCCCTATATAAAAGTTGAAAAAAGTTCAAGTGATTGGTGGAAAACGGTGTTAATTATTCTAGCGATTTTGCTTCTTGCGGCGTTCTTATTGTATTGGTTTGTTTGGCGCAAAAAACCACTGACCGAGGAAGAAGAAATCGCTTTGCTTCCTCCTTATGAACGCGCCAAACTTGCTTTGAAGAAATTGGATGAGAGGAATTATCTCCAACAATCAGAGCTCAAAGTATATTATTCCGAATTGACTTTTATCATCCGAAAATACCTTGATGAAAAAGTCTACGACCGAGCATTGGAAAGTACAACAGATGAATTGGTTTTAAGATTGAATTTACTCAAAGATGGCAACCAAATCGAACTGAGCAAAGAAGACATCCGAAACATAGAAACCATTTTGAAGCGTGCTGATTTGGTGAAATTTGCAAAATCTGCTCCAGATGTTGAGTTGGCCAAAATCGACAGAAACACCATTGATATAGAAATTGATCATGTCAAGGAAGCGCTTCCAGAACCAACAGAAGAGGAAAAATTGCTCAACCAACAATACAAGGAAGAGCAAGAACGCAAAAAAAAGCGTAGGAAAATTATTGTTACGGTAGTGGTAGCTGTGTTTTTATTATTTGCAACAGTTACCGGTTTTGTTATTAAATATGGTTTTGATTATGTCAAAGACACCCTTGTCTGTAATGATAGCAAAGAATTGCTCGAAGGTGACTGGGTAAACAGTGCTTATGGAATTCCTCCAATATATATCTCTACACCAGAAGTATTGCAAAGTATGGATTCCAAAGCAATAGATACCATTTCTGGAGCAAAATCGACACTGTTTGGTTATGGACATCTACTGGGAGATATAAGTATGGGGGTGAGTACCACAAAATTCAACCTTCCTGATTCGACCCAAATCGATCTAAACATTGCAGTTGAAGGAGTCCTAAAAACATTGGAACAAAATGGCGCAAAAAATCTCATAACAAAGCGTGAACAATTCATCACACCAAATGCTGCTGAAGGCTTGAAAGTTTATGGTAGCGGTGATTTTCCAAAGGCACTTTCAGAGGATTTTGAAAAGGGAAACTATGTCATCTTGGCGTTCACTACTAAAAATATATTACAGCAGGTCGTTTTAGCCTGGAAGGAAGAAGACGTGTATGCAAATCAAATTATGGAGCGAATTTTGAATTCCGTCGAACTTAAAAAAGAAGAATGATGTTAGAGGGGATTGAATTTTTAAATAAAGAGTTTTTTTGGTTGCTACTTTTACTTCCATTGGCAATTCTTTGGTACATATTCAAGAACAAAAATCAAACCGCTGAACTTCAAATATCGACACTTAGAGGATTTCAATTAACAAATAGTTGGTTGCCAAAAGCGCGGCATCTTCTGTTTGCATTGCGATTGTTGGCATTAGGTTTATTGATTGTTGCGATGGCACGGCCTCGAACCGTGGATGTATCATCAAAAACAAAAACCACGCGAGGGATTGATATTGTTATGGCAATCGACGTGTCTGCTAGTATGCTTGCAAAGGATTTATTGCCCAATAGATTGGAAGCCTTAAAAAATGTCGCATCCGATTTTATAAAAGGCAGACCAAATGACCGTATCGGTATTGTGGAATATGCAGGCGAAAGTTATACAAAAACGCCCATAACCAGTGACAAAGCGATTGTGTTGCGTTCTATGGAAGAAGTAAAATACAATACCATCATAGAAGGGGGAACAGCAATAGGAATGGGTTTGGGAACAGCGGTCAATCGGATAAAAGACAGCAAAGCAAAAAGTAAAGTAATCATTTTATTGACCGATGGAGTGAATAATTCAGGTCAAATCGATCCAAAGACGGCAAGCAATTTGGCTGTGGAATATGGCATCAAAGTGTACACTATTGGCATTGGAAGCAATGGAATGGCATTGTCGCCAATTGGGATATTGCCAAATGGCAGTTTTCAATATGGAAGGGTACAGGTAGAAATTGATGAACTCTTGCTCAAGGACATTGCAAAAGTGACAGGAGGAAAATATTTTCGAGCTACTGATAACAGAAAACTCCAGGAAATTTATAACGAAATCAACAAATTGGAAAAAACCGATATAGAGGAATTCAAGTTTTACAATTTTCAGGAAAAATACCGCCCGTTATTGTTAATAGCCTTGGGATTATTGATTTTGGAATTTTTATTGCGTTCCACCTTATTTAAAAGTTTTAATTAGAAGCTAGAAGCTGAAGTAGAGAAAAGAGAAAAAAAAATTAAAAAAATATTCGTGTGTTCTTGGCAAAATCACTGCCTACTGCGACTGAACAATAAGAAATGTATCAATTTGACGAACAAATATGGTTTTGGGTTTTAGGGATTATTCCAATAATCATCTTGGTCTTTTTGTTGCTCCAATTTTGGAAATATCGTGCACAAAAGAAATTTGCAAACAAAGCGATGCTCCAAAAATTGAGTCCAAATACATCGCTTTTCAAGTCCATTCTTAAAGTGGTTGTACTTTGTTTGGCATTTGCCTGTTTGGCGTTGGCACTGGTGAATCCAAAGATTGGCACGAAGTTGGAGACAGTTAAGCGCGAAGGTGTGGATATTGTGTTTGCCGTGGATGTTTCCAAAAGTATGTTGGCAGAAGACGTCGCCCCAAATCGGTTGGATAAAGCAAAACAGCTTGTTACGCAAATCATTAATAATTTGGCGAGCGATCGCGTGGGTATTATCGCCTATGCAGGAAAAGCATTTCCACAGTTACCGATTACAACGGATTATGCCTCTGCAAAAATGTTCTTGCAAAGTATGAATACCGATATGATGTCATCACAAGGTACTGCCATTAATGAGGCGATAAATCTAGCAAAAACCTATTATGATGATACTGAGCAAACCAATCGGGTGCTGATCATCATTTCAGATGGAGAAGACCACAGCAATGTGGCATCCAAAGTGGCAGAAGAAGCAAGTGATGAAGGCATTAGGATTTTCACAATTGGAGTTGGAACTCCTAAAGGCGACCGAATTCCAGAAAAAAGAAATGGCATCGTATTGAATTACAAGAAAGACCAAAATGGCGAAACCGTCATCACTCGTTTGGATGAACAAACTTTAAAAAACATCGCAGATGAAGCCAACGGAACTTATATCAACGGTAATCGAACAAGTGTTGTGGTGGAAGAGATACGGGATATTTTAAACAAAATGGACAAAACAGAATTTGAAGCCAAACAATTTGCCGATTTCGAATCCCAATTTCAGTGGTTTTTGGGAGCAGCGATTTTCTTTTTGTTCATCGATATCTTTTTGTTGGAGCGTAAAACGGCTTGGCTAAAACGACTCAACTTGTTCAATGAAGCCTAGTCATAATTTAAGAAAACATTATAACTAACATATTGTTTGATTTTTTAGTTTTATAAATTAATTGAAATGAGAACTTTACTAATCATATTATTGACATTTACAAGTTTCCTAACTTTTTCTCAAGACAAAGAGAAAGAGCAGCAGGAATTATTGGCAATCAAGAAAGCCAATAATTTTGTACACGAAGGTAATGAGTTGGTGACGGATGACAACCATGTCGCCGCAGAAATGGAATACAGAAAAGCCATTTCAAAACAACCCAACAATGTTGCAGGGATTTATAATCTTGGTAACTCCTATTATAAAAAAGGGAATTTGGATGAGGCCTTGTTTCGACAAGAACAAGCTGCCAAAAATGCAACCAAGAAGTCCGACAAGCACAAGGCATTTCACAATATTGGCAATATTTTAATGAAAAGCAAGCTCTGCAAAGAAGCAGTCGAAGCTTATAAAAATGCCTTGAGAAATGATCCGTCAGATGAAGAAACACGATATAATCTTGGAATAGCCAAAGAATGTGCCGAACAACAAAAAGACGACAACCAGGACAAGAACAAAGATAAAGACAAGAAAGACGAAAATAAAGACCAAAAGGATAAAGAAGGACAGGATAAGGAAAATCAGGATAATAAGGGCGATAAGGATAAAAAGGATGGGGAAGACCAAAAAGACCAAGGAAAACCTCAAGATGACAAACAAAATCCAGGAAAAGCTGATGAAAAGAAAGAACCACAGCAACAGCAACCTCAGCCAGGTCAGTTGTCTCCTCAGCAAATAAAAAACCTCTTGGAAGCCATGAACAACCAAGAACAAAAAACACAGGAAAAAATCAATGCAGAAAAAACAAAAGGCATCAAAGTAAGAACTGAAAAGGATTGGTAAATAGTATTCAGTCTCAGTATTCAGTTTTCAGTAAATACAAATGAAAAAAATTCAGTACATATCAATAATCCTAATGCTATTAAGCAC
>JBGTDZ010000076.1:0-7456 GCA_041748055.1 Aquaticitalea sp. | reverse complement strand
AGAGATAGCAGAAGCGGAACTATGTTTAATATTTTCTTATTGTTCATTTTTCTGATTTTATGTATCTTAGCAACAATGGTCTTATGGATTTTCAATTTATGGATATTTAAAAAATTCGGATTATGGTGACAAGATTATACTATCTTATACTTGCATTGAGTCTGTCTTTTATAGCTACTTATTCTCAAAACACGGGTAGTTCTGAGATAGATAAATTTCATAGCTTAAACACATCAATATTTCAGCTCTATAAAAATTCCCCATTGTAGCCATTGGTAAAGGACAGCACAATAGTGCTTTGACTTTCGAGTGGTTAACAACACTTATCAATGAAAAAGCATTTCCTGAAGTTGTTAAAAATATTGTTGTTGAGTTTGGTGCATCTGAATATCAATGGGTGATGGATGATTTCGTAAATAACAAAGGAGTTACCGACATGAGGTGGGATTAGTAACCTGACCAAATGCAAAAGATCTAATTCAAGTATGATTAAAATTGGAATTAAAAATGTACATACCACATCTGGCTTTTCATCATACTTTAAAAATCACTATTCTCACCGCTTGCCTTTTCTAATTTTTTAAATTTAACATTTGACGACTTTGGCGCTTTTAAAACGTCCGTTGATTCAGTGCCACCGATTTTGTCCCAAAAGGTGAAATAGAGACCATAATTTTTCTTGGAATATTTATGGTGTAAATCATGGTGTGTTGCTCCAATAACACATTTTGAAAAGGAAGCCATCCATCGGTTCTTAGGATAAATCTCTACACCAGCATGATTAATTGTGGCCGAAATCGTCATAATAAATAAAATCATAAACAAACCAAATATACTCATGGGAACAACCCATAAAAACAAAGGAAGAAAAATAGCCTGTAAAATGGATTCAATCGGATGGAATGAAAACGCGGTCAGGACTCCCGTTGTAGTACTTCGATGGTGGGCAGTATGTACTTTCCAAAGCCAGTTATTATGGTGCATCCATCGATGCATCCAGTAATAGTAGGTATCGTGAAGCACCAAAAAAAGCAGAATACTTATGGGAATATACCAAAAGGGAAATAATGACAATGGCTCATAAATTTCAAGAATACCTTTTTGCCATAAATAGAGTGTTATTATTCCGATACCACCAAAAATCCACGCTCCATAAAACGCATATGTCAATTCCCTAAGTAGCTGTTTGCGCTGAATCCTTTTATGATTTAGGATCCGATTTGCAAATCGCTTTTTAAGCAAAGTAAAAAAAATAAAATGATACGCGCCTGAAACCAGCAAAAACCTAAGAAATACAATACCAGATATCAATAAAAAGATTATCATTAACTCGATGGACGTGAAGTCTATTTCAGAGATGGAAGTCATTTCAAACATCAAAACATAAATTAGAATTGGGACTAGATCTGTTAGCCCCATTATAAGAATCAAAATTATTGATTTCTGTTATACTGTTTTGACATTAATTCTTACTTTTTTAACTTAAATAACTTTAATCTAAATTCAATATACTGCTTTACTTCCCGATGCAAAAATTAGCAAAAATATTCCCCAACAAATCGTCGTTTGTGATTTCACCCGTAATCTCGCCAAAATGATATAAGGCCTGCCGGATGTCAATAGCCAATAAATCTCCCGAAAGCCCCGAATCCAATCCATATTTGACTTTTTGGATTTCTTCAAAGGCTTTTAACAACGCATCGTAATGGCGTGAATTGGTTATGATCGTTTCGTTATTGCGAAGTGCTCCTGTATTGATTAAATTTAATAATGAGTTTGTCAGTTGCTCAATACCAAATCCTGTTTTTGCAGATAATAATTTAATTTCAGGAATTTCAGACTGTATGTTGGCAATTTGAGTGTCGTCTATCTTATCAATTTTGTTTGCGAGTACAATTAATGATTTTTGTGGATACTTGTTTTTGATTTTTTCAAGTTCGACCTTGAATTTCGAACCTAAAATATCAAATTGTGTACTATCAAATAAATAGATAACAACTTCTGCTTGCTCAATTTTTTCAAAGGTTTTCTTGATGCCAATGCTTTCAACAACATCTTGTGTTTCACGAATTCCTGCGGTGTCTATGAATCGGAAGGCCATCCCTCCTATTGAAATCTCATCTTCGATAGTGTCTCTTGTGGTTCCTGCGATTTCTGAAACAATGGCACGTTCTTCATTTAATAGTGCATTCAATAAAGTGGATTTTCCAACATTGGGTTCACCAACAATAGCTACGGGAATTCCATTCTTTATGACGTTTCCTACCGCAAAGGAATCTATCAAACGCTTTAAAACATTTATAATCCTATTGATTAATTTATAAAACTCATCCCTATTGGCAAATTCCACGTCTTCTTCGGCAAAATCGAGCTCCAATTCTATCAAACTCGCAAAGTTCAATAGCTCATCACGGAGTAATTTGATTTCGTTACTAAAGCCACCGCGCATTTGTTGCATGGCAATTTTATGGGAAGCTTCACTATCGCTTGCAATCAAATCCGCAACTGCTTCCGCTTGACTTAAATCCAATTTTCCATTCAAAAAAGCCCTTAATGTAAATTCACCTGCATTTGCCATTCTGCAACCATTCCGAAGAAATAATTGAATGATTTCCTGTTGAACGTACAAACTGCCGTGACAGGAAATTTCAACAACATTTTCTCCTGTATAGGAATGAGGCGCCTTAAAGAGAGTAACCAACACCTCATCAATCAGACGCGGTTGATCAAAAATATGTCCCAAATGGATAGTATGGGACTTTTGATCGGTCAATGTTTTACCCGAAACTGACTGAAAAAACTTTGAACCATAATCGATGGCTTCCATCCCTGAAAGACGAATCACGGCAATGGCGCCACTCCCTGATGGTGTTGCCAATGCGATGATGGTGTCATTTGTGATCATATCCAAAATTTAAACAAAAGTAGGGCAAAATTGAAAAATGGAAGGAATAAAGCTGATTTTCTTTAAGTAATTGTTGTCTCTTTTTTTATCATATCTTGTTATATTTGCAACTCAATAAATATATTGGAAATGAAAAACTTAATTTGCTTATTTGTCATTGGGCTGCTTTTTACAGCTTGTAAAAATGAAGAAAAAAAATCGGATGGCTATGTCATCAATGGCACTGCCAAAGGTGTTTATAATGGTATGAGGGTCTTTCTCAAAGGTGTTGACGAACGTGGCGGCCAAGTGGCCCAGGATACGGCCATTGTTATGGATGAAACATTTAGGTTTGAAGGCAAAGTAGATTATCCTCAGATGTGGGTTCTTTCTGTAAACAGCGTCAATGGAACCATTCCCCTGATGGTAGAAAATGAAACGATTGATGTGGATGTTGACAAGAACAATATTGAGAATTCAAAAATAACCGGTACCAAATCCAATGAAGCTTTTGCTGCATATACAAAAGAGTATAAAAAAATATCGGAAAAACGAATGGATTTGAACAAAGAGTTCAGCACCGCCCAAAATTCCAACGATTCTGTCGCCATGGCAAAAGTATCCGCAGATTTTGCAGCCCTGAATGCAGAAATGGCCAATCATCCTTACCTCTTTTTAGAAAAGAACAATGACAGTTATTTTGCCTTAGCATTGATTGAAAACCTTTTGAAGAGCAAGCCTGATAATTTGGATCCATTGGAGAAAGCTTTTTCAAATATGGACACTGACATAAAAAATTCAACTTATGGCAAAACGGTCGGAAGTCAAATAGATATTCTTAAGAGGCAGAATGAGAGTTTGGCCTTGTTGAATGTTGGAAATGTAGCGCCCAATTTTTCTGCTCCAAATCCAGAAGGTAAACAAGTGTCCCTTAACGAAATCAAAGGTAAAGCTACAATTATAGATTTCTGGGCGTCATGGTGTGGACCATGTAGAAGGGAAAATCCGAATGTGGTCAAAGTGTATAATAAATACCATGACAAAGGCTTGGAAATCATTAGTGTGTCACTCGATAGACCTGGACAAAAGGACAAATGGCTGAAAGCTATTGCTGACGACAAACTCACTTGGCACCATGTGTCTAATCTAAATTATTTCAATGATCCAGTGGCGCAACAGTACAACATACAATCCATTCCGGCGACCTACATTTTGGATGCTGATGGAAAAATTGTGGCCAAGAGCTTAAGGGGCCAGGCACTGGAAGATAAAATAGCAGAGATGCTGAACTAATAAAAAAGCCTTCGAGATCCGAAGGCTTTTTTATTAGTTCAAAGTCCCGATTTTATGCATAATGAATAAAATGATGATGGGAATGGCCAAAAGACCGATCATTAATAAATCCGTTTGGAACAAGGATGGCATCAATATCAAAGTAACAACAAATCCACCGATTGCACCTCCAAAATGGGCGTCATGGCCAATATTACCGATGCGCTTTTTCATCCCGTAAATCGAATACAACAAATATCCAATCCCAAATACATAAGCAGGAATAGGTATTGGAATGAAAAACATATACAGTTTCATTTCAGGATACAACAATATAGCCGCATACAGGATACCGGTAACCGCGCCACTGGCACCAACGGCTGTATAATGATATTCATCCTTGTGAAAATACAAAGAAAGAAGATTTCCCATAATCAGACTGATGATATAGACGATTAAAAAGTTCAAGTTTCCCAATTCCATCACGACGATATCAGCAAAGAAGTAAAGGGTTAACATGTTAACGATCAAATGCATCGAGTCTACATGTAAAAACCCTGAACTGAATATTCTGATCTGTTCCCCGCGACGTATGGCGCCCACATTAAATTTGTAACGTTCAAAAAATGAATAATCACTGAACCCCTTATAGGAAATAATGGCATTTGCCGCAATAATGATGATGGTTACCAAACTTAAATTACCCATAAACTCTAAACGTATATTTATTTTATAGCATATATTTGCTGCTGCAAATCTAATATTTATTAATGCAATTCCTCATTTACATTCTGGTTTATCCCTTTATATGGTTGGTATCCATTTTGCCTTTTCGCCTTCTTTATGCTTTTTCCGATTTTCTATACTTTTGGATCTATAGGATTTTTGGATATAGAAAAAAAGTTGTTCAGGATAATTTGAAGCTTGTGTTTCCTGAGAAATCACAATCTGAGATCAATTCAATCACCACAAAATTTTATCATCATTTATGTGATATGATTGTGGAAGCCATCAAATCCCTCACGATTACTGAAAAGGAGATGAAAGAACACTTTACATTTTCAAATGTAGGACTCATACAGGATTTGGAACAAAATAAAAGGAGTGTTGCCTTGATGTGCGCACATTATGGAAGTTGGGAATGGATTTTTATACTTCAAAGTTATGTTCATACCAGAGGATATGCAGTATATAAAAAATTGGGAAACAAATATTTTGATAATTTGGTGAAGGAAATCCGAGCTAAATACAATAGCTATTTGATCACCACCAAAGAAACTGTCCCCATATTGTTAAAATCCAAAGTAGATGGTAATGTCACCATCTGTGGTTTCGTGTCAGATCAGACTGCCAAACCCAATTCTGCACTGTATTGGGGAAAATTCATGGGGTATACAGTTCCGATGCACACAGGTGCCGAAACGCTCGCCAAACGATTGGATATGGCAGTTGTTTTTTTTCGGGTAAAACGATTAAGAAGAGGCTATTACGAAACTACTTTTGAAACGATTGCGCTCCATCCAAAAGAGTTTGATAATTTTGACATAACAGATAAATTTTTCAAACTGGTGGAGAAGCAGATTGCAGAAGCGCCTCAGTATTATTTATGGACGCACAAACGTTGGAAACACAGGGACATTGTTCCAGAAAAATTCAGGTAATTACAGTTTAAACCAAACAGATATAGGCATTTCATGCGAAGCGTGTTCTGAATGCAACTTTCGTCATCGCAGTACCTGAAACAGTGGTTTCGGTATGGGTGTTTGCTACGAATGGACCAATGACATTACACAATTTTTCTTCAATCGGGCGGTACAATCGCCCAGAAGCTGTCCAATCTGTATAGATGATTTTCTGAGTACCAAAAGGGGATTCAAATTCTTGATCGATTCCAATGATGTGCTTCCTGAATTGGTCAAAATATGCTTCCAATTCAGTCGATTTTAATTTTGGTTTTTCTGTAGAAAGCATTTCAAGTAAGATTTTCAGGTGCCGTATCCCGCAAAAAAGCGGGATGAATTCAATTTGCAATGTTTATTTCATCTTTCAGATTTATAAACATTGGATTTCATTCAAAGTTACTAAATATTTGCAACTGCCTTGATTTCAGTGATGATTTTATCAGCAAGTGCATCTGCCTCGTTTTGGGTTGGCGCTTCCGTATAAATTCGGATAATGGGTTCAGTGTTGCTCTTTCTCAAATGCACCCAACTGTTGCTAAAATCGATCTTGACGCCATCAATCGTGGTCAATTTTTCATTTTGGTATCGTTCTTCCATCCCTTTCAAAATTGCATCAACATCCAAGGTTGGGGTTAATTCAATTTTCTTTTTGCTCATGAAATAATTAGGATAACTGGCACGCAATTCACTGGTTTTAATTTTCTTTTCAGCCAATAAACTCAAGAACAGGGCAACTCCCACAAGAGCGTCTCGTCCATAATGCAGCTCCGGATAAATAATACCCCCGTTGCCTTCACCGCCGATGATGGCATTGTTTTTTTTCATCAATTCCACAACATTCACTTCCCCGACTGCACTTGCTTCATAGTTGCCGCCATGTTTTTCGGTAACATCGCGCAACGCTCTCGTGGAACTCATATTACTTACCGTGTTTCCTGGGGTTTTGCCCAACACATAATCGGCACAGGCCACCAGTGTATACTCTTCACCAAACATCTCGCCATTTTCGTCCATAAACGCCAATCGGTCCACATCTGGATCTACAACAATACCCAAATCGGCATGTTCTTTCACAACAGCATTTGCCAAATCACCCAAATGTTCTTTCAAAGGCTCTGGATTATGTGGAAAATGTCCGTTGGGTTCACAATATAATTTAACGGTGTGCACGCCCAATCTGTCCAATAATAACGGAATTGCTATGCCACCGGTTGAATTGACCCCATCCACTACCACTTTAAAATTAGCGTTTTCAATTGCTTTTTTATTGACCAATTTCATTTTTAACACCTCATCAATATGCATATCGATATAAGCTTGATTTTTTGTAATTTTTCCAAGGCTATCGACATCGGAAAAGTTCATTTGGTCCGTTTCGGCAATTTCCAAAATTTTTGCACCTTCTTCACCGTTTAAAAATTCTCCTTTGGCATTCAGTAATTTCAAGGCATTCCACTGTTTAGGATTATGGCTAGCGGTCAAGATGATGCCTCCATCTGCATGTTCCATTGGCACGGCAATTTCTACAGTTGGCGTTGTAGACAATCCCAAATCTATGACGTGTATTCCAAGTCCGACCAACGTATTCATGACCAAATTCTGTATCATTTCTCCCGAA
>JBGTDZ010000075.1:0-11225 GCA_041748055.1 Aquaticitalea sp. | reverse complement strand
GTGATTGTGCGATCCATGAATTTGCGACTGGACGACTTTCCACATACTGGAGCTATGGAATATGGCAACTTACCAACCTCGCAATACATTCCCGCGGCTGCCATCAGTACGAATGATGCAGAAGTTTTGAGCGGCTTATTGTCATTAAATAAAGATATCAAATTTTTCTTTAGGCAGAATTGTCAGCAATTAAAGGAAGTCCAATCTTATAACGTTATTGGAGAGATCAAAGGAAGTGAATTCCCTAACGAATATATTGTGGTGGGAGGGCATCTCGATTCTTGGGACTTGGGAGATGGTTCGCACGATGATGGTGCAGGTTGTGTACAATCCATGGATGTATTGCGTTTGCTGAAAGAGAATGGCATAAGACCAAAACGGACCATCCGTGTTGTGTTATTTATGAATGAGGAAAATGGATTGCGTGGCGGTACCAAATATGCCGAAGAAGCAAAAGCGAAAGGCGAAAAGCATATTTTTGCTTTGGAAAGCGATTCTGGCGGCTTTACTCCCAGAGGATTCTCTTTTGAAGGTAGTGATGCTTTCATAAAGAAGGCACAGCAATGGAAACCTTTGTTTGAACCGTATTTAGTTCATTATTTTGAGAAGGGTTATGGAGGCGCTGATATTGAGCCTTTAAAAGATGGTACTGTTGTCCTCGCAGGATTAGTGCCAGATTCGCAACGCTATTTTGATTATCACCACGCAAAAAATGATACCTTCGATGCTATCAATAAACGAGAATTGGAACTTGGCGCTGCAACTATGACTTCCCTAATCTATTTAGTGGACGCTTATGGTGTTAAATAATTGATAAAGCCTAATTATAAATTCATTTGGTATAATTTCTGTTAAAGAATGAGTGCTATGAAAAACACTATTTATTTAGGTCTTACCCTTTTACTTTTTCTATCAATAGGCTGCTCACAAATTCAAAAAGTTACAGACATTGTAGCAAAACCTTCAGCACGCGAAGTCTACGCTCGGGACTTTAAAGAAAATGATTCTTTATTCGTCAGGTGGACAAACTCTATGGCCACAGCAAAAAACAATTCTTTGCAGGTAACTTCTCCATTTATTTTACACGGAAATTTTAGTTCGAATGATTTATCTTCATATGGATATAAGGTGAAGTTGCAGGAAGGTGAGAGGTTGTTTGTGGAAGTCGACCAAGCTGCGGATTCTTTAAAAGTGTTCATCGATGTATTTGAATATAGGAATGATTCCACCTTGGCTGAGGCAGCAATTATTTCTTCTGAAATAGATAAAAAACAAGCGTTTTTGGAAATCGAAAAAAATGCCCTTTACAAAATTGTCGTGCAACCCGAAATTGCAAATTCTGCAGCTTTCAACATAAAAGTGTATACACAACCTATGTTTTCATTTCCTGTAAGTGGCTATAAAAACAAGGACATACAAAGTTTTTGGGGCGCAACGAGAGATGCCGGAAAAAGAAATCATGAAGGCGTGGACATTTTCGCAAAGCGAGGAACTCCTGTCGTGGCAATTACAGATGGTTTTGTGTCCTATGTTGGAGAACGTGGTCTCGGTGGAAAACAAATTTGGCAGCGATCAGGACTTATGGGAAAATCGCTCTATTATGCCCATTTGGATAGTATCGCCGTTAGGTCGAGCAGCCGTGTAAAAGTTGGGGATACATTGGGTTTTGTTGGTAACAGCGGAAATGCCAGAACCACAAGTCCGCATCTTCATTTTGGTATTTACACCCGAGTTGGCGCCATCGATCCGTTGCCTTTTATAAAAACAACCGATATTCCTGATTCCAAAAACATGAACATTGTGGAAAATGGGCAAACAACACAACGACAAAATCAATTGCGCATTGGTCCCGATACAAATTATGATATGTTGGTTACATTGACCTCAAAACAAACGCTCAAAATTGTTGGAGCAGCAGATAATTGGTATCAGGTTAAGGTTGGTGATAGTCTTGAAGGGTTTATGCATACATCCTTAATAAAATTGTTATAGAAGAAACTTAAATTATTGAACTTTAATTTCGAGGTCCATATACTCAAATCCTCCGCTGAAGTATCTGGGAGCGTAAAATCCGTTATGGCATTTCGCCTATTCTGGAATAATATTTTTTTTTGGACTCTAATAAATGATATTATCCATTATCCGATCTAGGTTGCGCTCCATCAATTTAAATTCGCAGTCCGAAAAGAAAATCTCGTACATTTCCCTACGCAATTCTGCGAGTTCCTTAATGGTATACTCGTGGTGCTGTATGCTGCTGTCTATTTTTTCAAGACGTTCCTCCTCGGAATCGCCAGAAAATTCGTAATAAATATTTTCATAGATGTCAGCCGCCACTTTCGATTTTATAAGTTTGAGTTCCTCTTCGGTCTCAATGGAATCTGCATTTGCACAAAGCAATAAAATGTAGACTTGAAGTTCTTTTTTGGTCCATCGTTTACTTTCTGAATTCATAATGCTCATTAATTAAATTAATTTTCTATTTGGTCGATTGTAGTGTAATATTTATTTCCTATAATCAGCAATTGTTTTGCACTTTTAAAAGGTGTCACAAATAAAATGGGTTAAGGTAGCTTCAAGATTTGTTTTAATTCTAACAAAAGGTTTAGTTCAATTTTTGCAACTTTTATCTCTTCGGTCCAATTATTAATACCCAAGATAATCAAAATTCCAACGACCACAAGGATGATTTCTCCGATGGCTTATTTGAAGTATCTAGTGGTTTTACCTCCCGCCCGTACCGAAAAGGTACGTTCGGGCGGGTCTGCGAGGAGGTTTTGGCGGATGCCTGCCTGCCAGCGATTCAGGTTTCTAATGAGTTTTATCATTTATTGCTTATTTAGTTTGTCCAACAATTACATTAGCTAGATTGTTTAGTTCCTTATAATGATTGAGCATTATGGTATTCCAAAACAGTTTTCCTTGGTACAAATTTTCGAATTTCAGATTATTGAAAACCTTTTTATAATCATCGTCGAATCCTTCGCATTTTTGTTTTGCATCCATAGTTTGGTTATATACATTAAGGTTTTGCATTGAAATGTTTTCGTATAAATGTGGAATGAGCAATGTTGTAGCCTGAAGGTCTTGATTCTTAAAATCTTCATCGCTATCTTCCAGTAGAAGCATCCATTTATAGAGATTTTCTTTTAGAGATGCATCCACAACTTTACTCAATTGCCCTGAATTGATCAACTCCGATAGTGTACTGTTGGCTGGGTTGTAATTGCCATATTTTAAGGAAGCACTCATAATACTGTCCCAATTTTTTTGAGCGGAAAAGTTTTGACCTGTATGAGAGAGAATTATTTTTACATTGGTATTTGCATCTTCTAAAGCCTCTATTCGTTCCGTTAAGACGACTCTGTTATTTACGAATGCGTTGTGTAACTCTTTAATGATGCGCTGTTTTTCAATCGTGAATTTTCGGTTTTCGTTCCAATCATTGACCTGAAGCGCAATCAAAATTCCAACGACCACAAGGATGATTTCTCCGATGGCGTATTTGAAGTACTTGCCTGCTTTCCCGGTTTCCATAAGATTGTAGCGTATTTTTCTGAAGAATTTAATCATAGTGTTTCTTTATTTCTTGCCTGTTATTCTTTTCAGTTTATTCTTTCAAATAGCCTGGGCCTCTTACAACTCTCCCTGGCAAGGCTCCTGTGGGCTCTCCATTTTTAAGGACTTGGGTGCCGTTGACGAAAACATGCTCCATTCCTGTGGCATATTGCTGTGGTTTATCGAAGGTCGCGTGATCTTGGATAGCAGCTGCATTGAATAATGCCAAATCGCCATAATACCCTTCTTTCAACAAGCCTCGTTTTTTGATTTTTAGATTGGAGGCAGGAAGACCTGTCAGTTTATGGATGGCTTCCTCTAAAGTGATTACTTTTTCATCCCGAACATATTTTCCAAGCAAGCGTGCCACATTGCCATAAGCTCTCGGATGCGTGCTCATCTCAAGAAAAACACCTTCTGGAGACATAGATTTTGAATCTGATCCGAAACTCATGTATGGAAGAGCAATCTGTTTTTTTACATTGTCTTCAGACATCAAAAAGTAAACTGTTCCAATACGGCTACCATCCTGTACCACCAGGTCCATGGCCGTTTCTTGAGGAGAAGTGTTTCGCATTTTTGCCACTTCGGCCAGTGATTTTCCTGTTAGGTATTTTAAACTGTCATTCTTAAATCCGACGAATAGAATGTCGTCATAAGATGCTGTTGCCAACATTAAGTTTTCCCACGCACTTGTTGGGGTGGCCATTTCAATCGCGACTTTTTTTCTGATGGCTGGGTCTTGAAGACGTTCTCTCCATTTTTCGAATCCTCCCTCTTGGACCCACGGTGGCATTGCAGCATCCAGCCCTGTAGATGCGGCTGTATAGTTATACATGTCAGTGGTAATATGTAAGCCGGCAGAACGTGCAGAGTCTATTTTTGCAATGGCGGGCTCGAGTTTGTTCCAATTGTCTTTTCCTGCTTGCTTTAAGTGATAGACTTCCGCCCTAATGTTTGCCTTATCTGCAATTTCAATCAATTCATCCAAGCTTTCCAAAAATCGATTTCCCTCACTACGCATATGCGAAATGTACATACCATCATATTCGGAAGCCACTTTACAGAGTTCAATCAGTTCGTCTGTGTTGGCATAGAAGGCTGGAGCATAAATCAATGACGATCCAATGCCCATGGCACCTTCTTCCATAGCTGTTCTCACCATAGATTTCATATCCTCCATTTCTTGAGCAGTTGGAGCTCGATTTTCAAACCCGACCGTATTGATTCGTAAAGTGGTGGCACCTACAAATGAGGCTACGTTAGGAGCGACCCCTTTCTTTTCCAGAAATTCTAAATACTCACCCAAAGTATTCCAGCTAACATCATATTTAATGTTTCCATCACCCATGTCTTTCATGGCCTTTTTTGAATCTTCTGTTAAAGGTCCCATTGACCAGCCTTCTCCAAAGACTTCTAGAGTCACACCTTGCCTTATATCACTTTGTGATTTCCCGTCTTCTATTAAAGATTCATTTGCCCAGCTGAGCATGTTTATAAAACCAGGCGCCACCACCAATCCGGTAGCGTCTATTTCCAATGTTCCTTTTGCCTTTTGGAGATTACCAATGGCGGCAATGGTGTCGGCATTCATGCCAATATCTGCAGTGTAAGCAGCTTTTCCAGAACCATCGATTATTTGTCCATTTCTGATGAGTACATCAAATGTTTGTGGCTGTGAGCAGTTGGCGAGCAAAAGGCTAATAAAAAAGGCTGTTAATGTGGATTTCATAGTTTATTGTTTTTTATGGTTGATATTATAGTTATTGGGCATTTCTAAAAACTGAAGGTGTTGCACCATCGTGCATGCCTGATATTTTTAACTTATCTTTTTTCAATTCTCCAATTTAGAAAATCCTGCCTTAGTCCCGAGGCTTCGGAGGGGCATGGTTTTCGGCAATCAAAATACCAATAACCACGAGGATGATTTCACTTGTGGCGTAAAGTGGATATTTACTGAACTTGTTTTCAGTCAGCATTTTTTGCCGGATGTTTGGGAAGCGTTTTATCAATGTTGATTGGCAGCTATTTTTAATAGAGTATATTATCCATGATTCTATCAAGGTTGCGTTCCATCAATTTAAATTCGCAGTCCGAAAAGAATATCCCGTGCATTTCCCTACGCAATTCTGCGAGTTCCTTAATGGAATATTTGTGGTGCTGTATACTGAAATCTACAGCAGGATATTATCCTGAAAACCGTAGAGTGTGATTTCTATTTTTTGATAAATGAGGTTCAATAAGATACCATAAGACGAAAGCATAAGTCCGGCTTTGAATTCGGAAGGTTTTTTCCTGATTACATAGTATGCTTTTTAAAATTTCAGTTGCTATTCTAACACTTCATATACAATTAAGGGTTCTGCCTTGTTTTTCATTAGAATGGGTTTTAGTTTCTTACATTGAAATGATTCCTTTACTTGTTCATAGCAGGTTTCAGAAATTAAAATCTGATTTTGGGCAGCGGCTGCCTGAATACGTGCTGATGTATTTACTGTGTCGCCAATTACCGTGTAGTCCAATCGTTTTAAACTAGCAGAGCCAATATTTCCAGATATCATTTCGCCACTTTTGATGCCAATAGCTACTTTGGGATGGTAATCTCTTTTGCCGTCCAAAACAGGAAGGTCATTAATGGAATTGCGCACCGCCAGCGCCGCATCTATAGCACGATCTAAATGGTATTCACCTCTAAAGACAGCCATAATGGCATCTCCGATAAATTTGTCGATAAATCCTTCTTGATCCAAAATTTCCTTTACCATGCAATCAAAATAAGTGTTGATCATTTGTACAACAACATCTGCCGGTGCAGTCTCACTAATTTTAGTAAATCCACAGACATCGATAAACATGACAGTGCCTTCAATGGTTTCGTTGGCCATCAAGCTGGTTTCATATTCCCGACTTCCCATAAAATTGAGCACGGTTTCATCGACATACATTCGTAAAATATTGTTTTCCTTAACGGCTTGCATTGTTTTTTTTAGAATTGCTACATGGGCAATGGTTTTCTCTATGGTAAGCTCTAGGTCTTTAAAGTCTATGGGTTTGGTGATAAAGTCGAATGCACCGCGGTTCATTGCAGTACGTATGTTTTCCATATCGCCATAAGCAGAAACAATGACCGATTTTAAGAGGTGATTTTGTTCATTAAGTTTACTCAATAGTGTAAGCCCGTCCATTTCGGGCATGTTGATATCACTCAACACCAAGTCAACATCGGGATGTTTCTTTAGCTGATCTAATGCAGACCTTCCGTTTTCAGCAAAGATAAAATCGTATGCATCCTCACGAATTTGTTTTCTAAAACGCTGTTTAATGAGGACCTTTAAATCTTCTTCATCGTCAACTACCAGTATTTTTGTCTTCATATAGTTGGAATCATTAGGTTAATAGGCTACTGATCTCATTTTTTATTGACACAAAATCAATAGGTTTTGTGAAAAATTCCTTTGCCCCAGAGCGAATAGCGTTTCTATAATTTTCAGGGTCGCCATAGGCAGAGATCATGCTTACTTGTATTTGTGGAAACCGCAGTTTTACTCTGTCAAGAAGTTCCAGCCCTGTCATTCCTGGCATATTGATATCAGAAAAGATATATACAACATCGGGCGGTTCACTTTTTTCAAGTAAATTTAATGCCTCTTGTCCTGAAAAGGCAAAGACCAATTCTAGGCTTTTGCTTTTGACTTCATTTCTAAATTTTTGCCTAAAAAGAGTTTCAACGTCCTTTTCGTCGTCGACAATGAGAATTTTCATAATTGTATGGTTTTGATTAGGTAGGTAATTGTACATTTATCTTAGTGAATGAGTTCTTTCCAGATTTAGAATCTATAGTTAATAATCCTCCATGGGCTTTTATAATATCATTGGTAATTGAGAGCCCTAGTCCTGTGCCGTCTGTTCCTTTTTTTGTAGTGAAAAATGGCTGTAAAATCTTATCTTTTAAACTTTCAGGAATTCCAGGGCCATTGTCTTCAATTTCCAGATACACCTGTTTATTTTCACAATAAGTTCTCACGGTTAGTTTAGGTAAGAAGTTTTCCTTTTCGTTTACCGAATTGTTTTTTTCGCGCATGGCATCAAAAGCATTGTTGCAGAGATTGAGAATGACCCTGCTGAAATCTTCTTTGATAAGCGGCACATTGGTCACACCATCATCAAGTTTAAGGTCAATCGATACATTTATGGCTTTTTTACCGGCTCGCATTCCGTGAAAGGATAAGTTGACATATTCTCGAATTAGCTCATTGAGGTTGGTAGGCTCTATTTTTCCGCTGCCACCTCTGCTATGCTGAAGCATAGATTTTACGATACTGTCTGCACGTGTGCCATGTTGATGAATTTTTTTAAGGTTCGATCTCACGTCGGTAAGAATATCATCAATTTGTTCCGTGACTTTACTTTTTTCCAGATGTTCCAATTCTACAAACACTTCGTCTATTAGTTCAACATTGAGTTCAGAAAAATTATTGACAAAGTTGAGTGGGTTTTTGATTTCATGGGCGATGCCCGCTGCAAGTTGACCCAATGATGCGAGTTTCTCTTGTTGCACCAATTGTTCTTGTGCCGATTTCAGGTCTGTTAATGCAGCCTGTAATTTTCGGTAGGCTTCTGCATTTTGCATGGCCACGCCTATATTTGCTGCTATTGTATTTAACAATCTTAAGTCATTGTCTGTAAATCTGTTTTCTTGTTCAGTACTTTGAACACTAATCACACCAATTGATTTATCACCAGAAATGATAGGAACACCTAAATAGGACTCCACAATTTTCCCTATTTTATCAGCTTTTATTTTATCATATACTTCGTCCAAATTATGATTGATTAAAATTGATTCTTTGCTGAGAATGATTTTTTCGGTTATGCCATTTCCAAATGGTTTAGATTTGGAGTGATCACCATAGTAATATGGGAAATGCAACATATTGCTATCAGTGTCATGTATGGCTAAATACACAATATCTGCTTTAAAGGTTTCACGCATTTGCTCACCCACAAGATTTATAAGAGCATCAAATTCAAGTTGTGATACCAAGGCACGACTGATGTTATTAACTGTTTGCATTTCGGTAGCCCGTTGTTCGGTTTCGGCCAACAGACGTGTGGTTTCATTAAACAGGCGTGCATTTTCCAAGGCGACACTCATACTATTGGTCAAGGTATTCAAGAGGCGCACATCAGATTCTGTGAATGCATTTTCTTCCATAACATTTTGCAAACTTACCGAGCCTATCACACTGCCACCGAGCATCATGGGTACAAATATGGCCGATTTTGGTGCTAATCCTTTGGTAACGCCTCCACCGGTATCTCCATATTCTTTAGCAGTTTCAATATAATTTTTATTGATAAGTAGCGATTCTTTTGATTTTATAAGGTGTTTGTTTGCCCAAATAAAAGGTCTTGGTTCCACATACATTCGCTCGCCATTTTCGATGGCAAATTCCCAATTTTCAATTCCTTTTTTATGGTCAAAAGTTCGTATTATTAGTGTTTGTGTATTTAAAACATCACAAATGATCTTACCCACCAAACTGTAAATGGACTCCATGTCCATTTCGCGCACCAAACCTTCTTGTACGCTATTGATCACTGCAAGTTCTGCATTGCGTTGTTCGGTTTCCTCTAGAAGGTTGATGGTTTTATTAAATAATCGCGCATTATTTAAAGCCATACTCATACTACGCGTTAATGTAGTAAGCAACTGAACATCAGATTCATTAAAGGCATTTTCCCGATCCATATTTTGAAGGCTGATATAGCCTTCAACCGAGTCGCTCAAGATTAAAGGCACAAAAAGCATCGATTTTGGTTCCTTTGTTCCCGGGACTACTTTAGCCGATTTAGAGGCGTCTTTATTAATGCAAATAAAGCTTTTGGTATTGATCAATTGTTGACGTATGTCATTATAAATGCGTGGTTCAGGATAATGTCTAGACCCTGCTTCATACAAATAATTGAATATTTCTTTTTTCTCCTTTGGAAGCAAGGCAGCAATAACCACCGCTTGTGCATCAAATAGTTCGCGAAGGCGGTCGCCAACAAGAGTGTATATTCCCTGTACGTCCAACTCAGACACCAACCCTTCCTGTACACTATTGATTACCGCCAGTTCTGCATTTCGCTGTTCAGTTTCATTAAAGAGGCGTGCATTTTCAAGGGCAACGCTCATACTGTTTACCAGTGTACCTAAAAGGCGTATATCAGATTCGCTAAATGCATTTTCCTTATCCACATTTTGAAGGCTTACATAACCTCTTACTTCCTTACCTACCATCATGGGTACAAAGAGCGCTGACTTTGTGAACTGGGTTCCGGGAACGACGGTTGGAACTTCTCCAGTAATCTGTGTCCATACATTATCGGCATTTTCGTTAATACACACTACTTCTTGACTATTGATTAAATGTTTCCTGAATTTATCGATCGGTCGAATAGACATTTCAAAGTTTTGGCCATCTTCATATAGATAGTGAAACGCTTCGGTATTATTCTCATAATTAAAGGTTGCTACCGCAGTTACCTGTGCATCAAAAAGATCGCGAATTCTGTCACCCACCAGATTATATATGCCTTGCATATCCATCTCAGCCACCAATCCTTGTTGCACACTATTAATAACCGCAAGTTCCGCATTTCGCTGTTCAGTTTCGTTAAACAGGCGTGCGTTTTCCAATGCGACCGACATACTATTTGCAAGAGTGGTCAAAAGTCTCACGTCTGCATCATTAAAAGCATTTTCCCTGTCATTATTTTGAAGGGTAACATAGCCTCTTACAACATCTCCCACAATCATAGGAACATATAAAGCCGATTTTGCCAATCTTGTCCCTGGTACAGGTAGTATGGTCTCGCCTTTAATTTCTGAAAGTATTTTGGCCGCATCTTCGGTAATATTTAAAATAGATTTTTCTAGGATAATTTTTTCCCGAATCTTATCATATTTCCTAGGATTGTGATAAAGACGATTTCCTTCTTCAAACAGATATGCCCAAAATTCTGTTTTTTCTTCATGGTTAAAAGTAACTACGCCTGTTACCTGTGCATCAAAAACATCGCGAATTTTGTCTCCCACTAGGCTATATATGCCTTGCATATCCATCTCTGCCACCAAGCCTTGTTGCACACTATTGATAACCGCGAGTTCCGCATTTCGCTGTTCGGTTTCGTTAAACAAGCGCGCGTTTTCCAGGGCAACTGACATACTGTTGGCAAGAGTTGTCAAAAGTCTCACATCACTTTCATTAAAAGCATGTTCCCTGTCATTATTTTGGAGAGTTACATATCCTTTGACAGCGTCTCCCAAACTCATGGGAACATAAAGAGCAGATTTTGCCATACGAGTACCAGGAACAGGTTTAAAGGGTTTACCATTGATTTCTGACATGACTTCAGCCGCATTTTCACTTATCAACAATGGTTTTTTATCGCTTATAATTTTTCTCCTTATGTTGTCATAAGCCCGGGTAGAAGGATAAATGCGTTCACCTTCTTCATAGGCATATTGAAAATACTCTTTTCCTTCTTCAATATTTAGGGTCACAATAGCCGTGACTTGGGCATCAAAAAGATTCCTTATTTTATCTCCCACCAAGTCATAAATACCTTGCATGTCCATTTCGGCGACTAGACCTTGCTGCACGCTATTAATTACAGCC
>JBGTDZ010000074.1:0-3424 GCA_041748055.1 Aquaticitalea sp. | reverse complement strand
CAAGACCGAGGAACAATTAAAAGAAGCAGGCGTAGAGTACAAATCCGGACAGTTCCCGATGCGTGCTTTAGGTAGAAGTCGTGCGAGTATGGACTTGGATGGATTTGTAAAGATCCTTGCTGATAAAAAGACGGATGAAGTCCTCGGTGTTCACATGATTGGGGCACGTGCTGCCGATATGATCGCAGAAGCGGTTGTGGCGATGGAGTTTAGGGCAAGTGCTGAAGACATTGCTCGTATGTCGCACGCGCATCCTACGTTTGCGGAAGCGACCAAGGAAGCTGCATTGGCTGCGACTGAGGATAGAGCTTTACATATTTAAGGCAACTCACATTAATTATTTGATAAAATAAAAAAAAAGTAGCTGTATGGCTGCTTTTTTTATATCATTCGAACTGGATTATTGTCAAAATAATTCATTCAATGTTTTGGCAAGTCTTATACCGGCTTTTTGAAGTTGTGCACGTACAATACTAAAATTTTCATCTGAATATTTATTCCGCAAATTATCGCCTACATTAACAGAGGTATAGAGCTTTTTGGTTAGTTGTTGGGTTTCGTTTACCCAGTCAACAACAGTTCCCGATTCAATAGCTTTGATTTCTTCTTTGGTTAAATAATTTGCATTTTCTGTGAGTTCAGTGTAACTCATCCCATAATCGTCAATCATTTTGCTGTCCCAAACTGAGTGTAGGTTAGTGTCTTTAAACTGCCATTGAACTTTAAAATCATTGCCACCTCTGTCTTTTTCAAGACCAATATGCAATGGTTGATGCAAGTCGCCAATCAAATGGATAAGCAGTTTTAAGTAAAAAGCTTTATCATCGCCCGAGGCATTTTTGTCTGTGATGATATTTTTGCAAAAGTCGATGCCTGTTACCAAATCACCGTTAGGATTTTTTTCTGAAGCTTCATAATTGGTGTCAAAAGGCATGTTGATGTAATGCCAAGTGTAGAACTTATCATAACGGGGATCGGATTTAATTTCATCTGCAAATGTGGACCCAAATGCCATGGATTGCCTGTTGAGCAATTTCGCAATCTGCCGCTTGGAGCTGTTTTTGAGATGCAAATCGGCTATAGCTCCTACAACACGATGACCTGTTGCACCCCAAATTGGATCAGCATGTAGTGTTGAACTTGTAAGAAAAAGTGTGAGTAATAGTAATAGAATATTTCGCATTGTTACTTTTTTTTGTTTCTCTTGTTGTAGTTTTTGTCTCCTCTGGTTTGTGGCTTTTTATATTTGGCAGCAATTTTTGCCCGATATGAGCCGCCTAGGTTTTCTTTTTTGTTTTTGTCCTTCTTTTCATGAAAGGAATCGCCAATCACTTTCTTTTGACGCTTAACAGGATTGTTGCGTTCCTTGATTTGTGGGCGTTCTTCTTCCAGTAATTCCTTGGAAATTTCGACATTATCCGGAAGCTCAAGCAAAGGGATTTCCATGTGCATCAATGTTTCAATGGATGTTACGAAGTCCTGTTCGTTTTCGGTTGAGAATAACAGGGCTTCACCTTTCCTTTCGGCACGACCGGTCCTTCCAATTCTATGCATGTAATTTTCGGGATAATGCGGCGTGTCAAAATTGATAACATGGCTTACATTGTCAATATCCAAGCCACGAGCCATCACATCGGTCGCGACCAAGATGCGATTGGTTCCTTCCCTAAACTGTTCGATGCTCCGCAAACGGTAATTTTGCGTTTTATTTGAGTGGATGACGCAAAGTTCTTCCTTGAAGTTTGCATCCAGTTTTTCAAACAAAGTGTCTGCCATTTTTTTATAAGCTACAAAAATCAAGACCTTGTTATATGTTTCCTTATCCTTTAATAGATGTTTGAGCAAATTGACCTTCGTGTAAAAATTAGGAACATTATAGCGTTGTTGCCTAATATTCTCCAAAGGTGTTCCTGAAACCGCGACAGTAACCCGTTCCGGAGAAACAAAAAACTCATTGATAAGATCGTCAACATCTTCAGTCATGGTTGCAGAAAACATGATGTTCTGTCTGCGATCTGGCATGATGTCGAAAAGATTTAAAAGTTGGTGCCTAAATCCCAAATCTAGCATCACATCCACTTCATCGATCACCACTTTTTGTATGGATTTCAACTGAAGTACATGACTCATCGCCAAATCAAAGACACGTCCTGGAGTCGCCACAATTACATCCAATCCTTGCGCCACATCTTGCTTTTGTTGATTGATGTTAACGCCTCCATAAACCCCCAAAACCATAATATTGATATATTTTGCAAGTTTTTCAATCTCCTCAACCACCTGTACGACCAATTCCCGTGTTGGGACTAAAACCAAAACTCTTGGATTGTCTTGTTTGGAATATTTTAAATCCCTCAATATCGGAAGCATATAGGCAAAAGTTTTCCCTGTTCCTGTTTGGGCGATACCTACGACATCCTTGCCAGAAGCAACCATCGCAAAAGATTGTTCCTGTATTGGCGTAGGATTTGTAAAGCCTAGATCATCAAGTGCGTTGTATAATGCGGTGTTTAAATTTAAATCCTTGAAACTCACGATACGTAATTAAGCCGCAAAGCTACCACTAATATTTGGGTTAGACCAAATGCGCTTTGTGTATTTCGATGGTATAAGTGGCTGTGAATTCCTTTTCGGCGACAAGTTTTATGATGCCTTCCTTTTCAGTAATTTGCTGATTCGTTTCCTCACTGTCTGCAATCCCAATCCAAGGTTCAATGCAAATAAAATCCGCATTTGGTTTGGCCCAGATGCCCAAATATGGGAAGCCTTCAAAATGAACGCTCAGAATATCACCTTTTGCTTTACTATTTAATGTGATTTTTCTTGAATTTAAATCCTTAAAAATCAATGCATCCTGATTGAACAAATCGTGGCGCAATAGGATGGTTTTTGGGGTGTCAAAAGCAGCTTTTGTTTTATAAGTCACCAAGCCAGATTGGAGATTCAGAAGGTGCGTTACAGAAGTTTCATCAGCATCAAAAACCAGTTGGTAATCGCTGTAAAGTTCGTTTTCAAATACAGGGCATTTAAAAGCTGGATGTCCGCCAACGGAAAAATAGATTGATTTTGAGTCTTTATTGATGACTTTATATGTAATGTTCAATTTGTTATTATTCAGATGATAAATTACATAGTATTCAAACCTGAACGGATACGTCTTTAATGATGTTTCATTGAATTCAAGTTTTAAACTAACACTTACGGTTGTTTCTTCAACTATTCGAAAATTAGGATTATTACGAACAAATCCATGTTTAGGTAAATGATAGGGTTTGCCTTCAAAATAATAAGTATCATCTTTAAGCATTCCCACAATTGGAAATAGGTTGGGCGCAAAATTTCCCCAGATGCCTGGATTTGCATTCCACATAAATTGTGTCTCATTCTTTGTGGAAGAAATTTCACAAAGTTCCGCACCTGTTTT
>JBGTDZ010000073.1:0-4524 GCA_041748055.1 Aquaticitalea sp. | reverse complement strand
TTTTCCAATTTGACTTTATCACCATTTTTATCAATTACGATGATTGATTTTACGCTATTTGCTTCATACTTAATATTCTTAAATGAGTATAGAGTAGGATTGTTTATTTCTACTTCTCGTAATTTTTCCGAACCTGGGACTGTCATTTGTTCTCGAAAACTACTTACAGGAATAGTATAAGTTTTGCAAGAAAATAATAAAGTCAGAATTCCTATAGTAATTATTAATTTTGATTTCATTTCGTTTTTTTACATTATTGCCAACACCTGAATAAACACACCGGTGTGTTTATTCAGTATATGTATTTATAAAAAGGTGCATATATCACCCTCATATGGGTGGCTAAAAATACCTCTGTGTTCTAATTATAGCAAGTACGTTAAAATTAAGGAGAATTCATATACGTAGATTTACGTAATTCTCAACAATTGTCACCACAAGTCCCAATATCAACAAATCATCAAATCTTTGTTAATATATATTCCAATTTATATCGCTTTTAAATCCATAAAAATGTATTTTCGTTTCTCCAAATTTTAATACATGACAGTGACGGAGTTCGAACCCATTATAAAGGTTATTGAGGAAGCTTACGAAATACCACACCTTAATGCCACCCGCAAGATTTCGGCATTGTTACCATACGATTATTACCAAACTGACAAACGATATCCTGTACTATATCTTCAAGACGGCCAAAACCTGTTCAACCCTTTGGCTCCTTTTGGTGATTGGGCAATAGATAAATCCTTGGGAAAATTAGCAGAAAAAGGATTGAGTGATATCATCATTATCGCAATTGACCACGGAGAAAAGGAACGAATCAATGAGTATTTACCCTATTTTCATCCACGATTTGGAGAGGGAAAAGGTGGCTTTTATATTCAGTTCATGATTGAAAAATTGATTCCTTATATCAATAACAATTTTCGAACCTTGAACGATTTTCATAATACAGGTATTGGTGGCAGTTCCATGGGCGCCTTGATCAGCTTGCACGCAGGTTTATCCAATCCTGGTGTTTTTGGAAAAATGATGATTTTTTCACCGAGCTTATGGGTTTCCAAAACAATTTTCAATCACACAAAATCCTTTTCTCCTTTGCAACAATCAAAGATTTATTTATATGCTGGTGGAAAAGAAAGTGTTGAGCACTTGCCAAATGCCCAAAAGTTGGAACGAATCATCCGGAAAAGAATGGTCGAAAACCACAATATTGATATTCATTTCTCGGTTAACGAATGGGCAAATCATTCTGAAATGCATTGGCGGGAAGAATTTCCAAAAGCTGTGGAATGGTTGTTTTTTAATAAAGCATGATGACATATAAACACATAACTAAAATCGATTCTGCCAAAGACCTAATTCTACCGTGTCGCAAAGGCGATTTAAAATCTTTAAAGAATTTCACTTCTGTTGAAAACCTAAATTTTGATGGCGAATTCGCCACGCACCAAACCATTTATGGGTCAAACGATTCTAAAATTTATATCTTGGGACTGGGTGAGGAGAAGGACAGTGTGAAAATTGAAGAGGCCTTCAGAAAATTGTGCTTTGACACCAAAAAGTATTGGAACCCAACAATTCAGGTTGAAACTAGCAATTTATCCGAAAATGAAATTAAAAAAGCAGTCATTGGTTTGGAACTGGGTACGTATGAAATAGGTCAATTCAAAACAAAAAAGGAAAAGGCAAAGAAATTATCAATTGAATTTATTTCATCCATAGACATAAAATCCCAGCTTGAAGAGGGCAAGTTGACCGGCGAAACCATCAACCGAATCAAAGCTTTGATCGATGCACCAGCCAATCATAAAACCCCTGAATTTTTAGGAAATTGGTCAAAGGAATCCGCAATATCTTCAAAATATAAATGTACCGTTTTACACCAAGACGAACTTAAAAAGCAAGGTTTTGATGCTGTGGTTGCTGTTGGCCAAGGCAGTGTAAATCCTCCTGTAGTGATTGTCAGTGAATACATGCCAAAAAAAGGAAAAAAGGTGGATATTGGTTTGGTAGGCAAAGGCATCACTTTTGATACTGGAGGCTTATCCATAAAACCATCAACCAATTTGCACTATATGAAAAGTGATATGGGAGGTGCCGCAGTGGTCTTGGGTGTTGTGGAATTGGCAGCGAAACTAAACCTCAATGTGAATATTGTAGGTGTCGTCGCATCTGCAGAAAACGCTGTGGACAGTAAC
Organism: Aquaticitalea sp.; assembly: GCA_041748055.1. Classification (GTDB taxonomy): domain Bacteria; phylum Bacteroidota; class Bacteroidia; order Flavobacteriales; family Flavobacteriaceae; genus JBPOFM01. The sequence goes on along the minus strand of JBGTDZ010000073.1, from coordinate 2,320 downwards.
AGCTATCGTCCGGGCGATGTCATCAATTCCTATTCGGGAAAAACCATAGAAATCATCGATACTGATGCCGAAGGCCGACTGGTCTTAGCGGATGGATTGAGTTATATCATTAAAAAATTCAAGCCCGAACAAGTCATTGATTTGGCAACCTTAACGGGAAGTGTTGTGCAAACTTTGGGTTATTCAGCGGCTGGAATGTTTACCAACAATTCTGAAATGGCGAATCAAATGTCTAAAGTTGGTTTTGAAACCCATGAGCGAGTATGGCAATTGCCATTATTTGAAGATTATGACAGCGATTTGCACAGCGACGTTGCCGACCTACGGAATTTTAGTGGAAAACCGATTGCGGGCGCCATCACCGCTGCTAAATTTTTGGAAGCCTTTACAGATAATCATAAAAGCTGGATGCACTTGGATATTGCCGGGGTTTCTTTCGGTGATTCTTCCTATTCAAAAATGAAGAGCGCTACAGGTTATGGCGTACAGCTGATTACAAATTACATTAAAAAATTACAAACTTAATAAATGGTTTTATTTTGTATTTTTAAGTTTATTATCATTCTATTCCTTTAAGTTTTTAAATCACGTCGTGATTCTGAGTTCTTGGAGTGAAGCGTCAAAAAGCCAATAATAATATGTCCAACAAACAACCTCTCAACATTCTTTGCATCACAACCTATCATAAAGGAATGGATTTTATGAAAAGTTGTAAGTCAGAAGGAAATAATGTTTACCTATTGACGAAGAAAAAGCATGAGCAAGAAGATTGGCCATGGGAATCGATTGATGATGTATTTTACATTGAAACGTGGAATCATAATGACGTAGTTAAAGGAATAGCATATAAATTCCGAAGTATAAAGTTTGATCGTTTTGTGGCATTGGATGATTTTGACGTTGAAAAAGTAGCCATGTTGCGGGAACATTTCCGTATGCCTGGGATGGGGCGAACCACCGCGCATTATTTTAGGGACAAGTTGGCAATGCGCATGAAAGCTAAGGAAGAAGGCGTCAATGTCCCGGAGTTTACCTCATTATTTCATGATGAAGAATTAAATGAGTATGCTGAAAGAGTTGAAGCACCATGGTTGTTAAAGCCTCGAATGGAAGCCTCTGCAACAGGCATCAAAAAAATCCACAGTAAAGATGAGTTATGGCAAATAGTCAATGAATTGGGTGATGAACGTGATAATTATTTGGTGGAAAAATTTGCACCAGGCGACGTTTATCATGTAGATGGATTGAATTTGGATGGAAAAGTCATTTTTTCTAGAGTGAGTAAATATTTGGATACGCCATTGGAAGTTGCTCATGGCGGCGGCATTTTCAGATCTGCCACTTGCGAGATTGGTTCTAAGGTTGAAAAGGGATTGGCCAGAATGAATGCCGATGTGATGAAAGCCTTTGGGATGCAATTTGGAGCGTCACATACCGAGTTCATTCAATCAAAAGCCACTGGCGAACTCTTTTTTTTGGAAACTTCCTCAAGAGTCGGAGGAGCCAACCTCGCTGAAATGGTGGAACTCGCTTCGGGAATCAATCTTTGGGGAGAATGGGCAAAAATAGAATCCAAAACCTTAAAAAAGGAAAAATATAAACTGCCGAAAGTCTACAATAGATACGGAGGAATCGTTGTATCATTAAGTCGTTATGAACATCCTGATACGTCAAGTTTTACTGATAAAGAGATTGTTTGGAGAATGAATAAAAAATGGCACATAGGACTCATCGTCGTTTCTGAAGATTGTGACCGTGTGATGGAATTATTGGATACATACACGAAGCGTATTTCAGAGGAATTCCATGCGAGTTTGCCTGCGCCGGATAGGTCGTTGTAGGGAAAGTCTATTCCATTTTATCCACCCACCCCATTATTTCAAATGCAAAAGAATTCGATTTTTTTGGATGTATATAGATGTTGCCTAATCCGCCATTCAATTTTACTTCACCTTCAGTGTCCCAACTGCCTCTGGTAAACTTTAGTTCTGCGGGTGACTGTAACTTTAGTTTGATGACTCTTTGAACATCGGATGTACGTTCCATTTTAATGGCTTGCGGATTCCAATTCCCCAAAGCATCTTGGTTTCCCGTCAGATAAACCACATCATCTTTACTTGGCACTGTTAAAGTAATTGTCACCTCATACGTCTCTTTTGAAACCTTTGGAAGAAACTCGTCGCTAATTTTAAAGTATTCTTTCATTCCGTACATCAAACTTGGCGCAAAGGTTGGCCAATGGCTTTCTTCCGGAAATTCTTTAATCACTGTTGTGAGTATATCTGAAGGCACTGAATTTTTTAAAAAATCATACACCTTG
>JBGTDZ010000072.1:0-4793 GCA_041748055.1 Aquaticitalea sp. | reverse complement strand
TGCGTATAGTTGCCCTGGTTGAATCTATATTTAAGCCTGGTTAAATTTATAAAAAATGCCCTGCTGAAATTGCATTCCTTGCCAATTTCTTTGACCCGGTCAGGATCCAGCTTTTCATTTGCCAAACGTTTGTTGATCTGCTCTGTGGTGGTTTCTATTTTCTTATTGAAATAGTGTTCGTCCTGCTCACTGTGTTTCTGGTAAAATCCTTTACTGAGTGTCTCCTGATGATAGTCAAACATCTGTTGAAAACCACGGGCACATTTCTCCTGGAATCCTCTGATGTGAAAACTTGACTTCCTCGTTCTAGGATTCAGATCATACGTCTGACTTGCATCCATGCGGCTGACAACAATATGAATATGCTTATGAAAACCGGGCTTTTTGTTTCCTACAGAAAAATGATCTGGATTGTAGCGGTTTAGCTCACGCGATTTAGCTTTTTCCAGGATTTTGTTAGCTTCCAAAAGATCACTTGGATGGTTGCTAGCATTAAGCTCTTTTAATCTTCGTGCTTCTTTTAAGCTGAGAAATCGTTGAGATTGTAAATCCAAAGGCTTGATCTCTCTGTCACTATGAATTGCAGCAAACCAGACAAGATCTTTCGAAGCGAGCTGCTCACCGCTTTTTAGATGAAAATTGGCTGCATAATTTTCCATGACCTGCCTGACATATTGTTTAAGGGCAGCGTTATTGTTTCCGACATAGACAAGTTCTTCCTCTGCCGGGCTAATAATAATTGAATAAAACTTTTCTTTCTCAGCCTTCACATGCTGAGTGTTGGTATCAATTTTTTCTTGTACCTCAGCATCTGCAATTAACTCCCTTTCCTCATTAAAAAATACGCTGGCAACCTCTCTGTTGTCATTATTTTCATGGCGTAAATAGGATATAATTTGATTGACGGAACCAGTGTTCTCATATAGCTCGTTGCCATCTTTTTTAGGTTGTATCAGCTTAATATACATCTACAAATCTTTTATGTTTCGCATATTATTTTCAACGTAATCAATTACATCCTTGTGTAATTTTTCCCTTAGTTCCGGTTCAATTAGTTTTTCTATTAATATATTCAGCTGAACCTCCTGCAGCAACCTTCCACGAATAATTTCTTCTATGAACTGATCGGATGACGCTCTGTTACCTGATTCCTTTTTATTCAGTATTTGCTCTGTACTTTGTTTGACTAATTGAATGAGATCAAATTCCTTTCCTGGATTGTATGTGGTAGGATTGATCTTTCTGGAAGTAAAAAACACTAACGCACTTTGTACATAATCTTTCCTATGCATCTTCAATTTATCAGCCTCCTCTCCTATTTTTTTATGCAATGTCTTAGACACTGATATTACATATCTTTCTGGCATAATTAACATTTTGTTTCTTTAACCTACCTGAATATCAGTCATTTAAATTTGAAAATCAACAAAAATTGATTAATTATTTGATTATTGAATTTGTAACTAATTGATAATTAGGTTTTTACTATTTTCTTTTCTTACGATCATACTTTACTTCTTGCTGACGAACTTAACTTTCTTATCCAATATTAACCTATCTAGTAAAAGATTACTAAATTCTCATGAAAACATTAATTCATGGATTCATTAACTTTAATTAAATCTCTTTATTATCAATATATTACTTAGTAGTTTAATTAACTCATGAATTAATTAATACATTAAATAAAGAATTAACAAACTAAGCAATATTCAATACATCAATTTACTTAATTAATAGTCTCATGATTAATGTTTTTCGTTATTTTATTAATTACGTATTTTGTTAATTAATGATTTAATCAAATACATAATTATTTTATTCATGAATTAAATAATTAATTCTTACATGGTTTAGTATATTAATTGTTTACTTGAATAATTTTTTATTATATCAATGAATTTAATATTTGATTTTTTAATTTATTAAGTTTTTATTTGTTTCATAGAATACTTATTGCAATAATTCATTGTTTCTTTATTTCAATAAATACTAAAACAATTAAGTCATGAAAATAATATCGGTTTCTACACAAAAGGGGGGGGCAGGAAAGACTACGATCACAGCGCTGTTAGCCAATGGGTTAGCGGTAGATTACAACAAAAAGGTTTTAGTCATTGATGTAGACGAGCAAGGGACATTATCGGATATCCGTGCTGAAGATGAGGACTTCGTAGATACATTCCCTTACGCTATGAAAAAGATACCCCTCCAGGGGGCAGAAGAATTTATAGATGGTTTGGATGAAAGCTACGATGTAGTCCTGATTGATATGCCAGGACGTACAGATGATGAGAAAGTTATTACGTTGATTTCTTTGCTGGATGCCATCCTGATACCCATTGTAGCGGATAAAGTTGACCTCTACTCGACGATGAACTATGTTGAAATCATCAAAAAAATCGAGGACTATAACAAAGAGGAAGGAGTAGACTTTGCAGTATATGCGATGCAAAACAAAAAGCGGGGTAGGAGGGAAGAAAAGGACTTGCTAGACTATTGCGAAAGGATAGGGGTGAAGTGCTTTGACAGCTCACTCAGAAATATGGCCATGTACAGCCGGTTCAACACTTTTGAAAGTTTTATTTCCGAGGGAGGTTATGATGCCAATCCCATACGTGAAGAACTGAAAGCGTTCACGGAAGAATTTATTGACAAATTTAATGTATAAGATCATGGATAAAAAAAACGTCATAGGCAGTCTGGCAAATGCCAGAAAAAGAAAACCCAGCAAAAAATTAGTAGACACCATTAGAAAAGAAACATTTCAGAACGCATATCCAGACCAGATAACGGAAAAGGAAGATAATGGTGTCAAAAACGATGAGGCAGCCTCAATAGCCCCTCAGGTGCAGTCAGAAGATGAAGAAAAGGCTGATGTTCAAAACAGTCAGGAGGTTGAACAAGAGAAGAGAGATATAGATGTGATAGAGCAAGAAAAACCTGCACAAACAACCGCTAACGCAGCAGATAAAAAAAGTAAAAGGGGAAGAAAGAAAAAAGATTTACCGGATGGACCCAACGAGTTTACAACCTTAAACTGTACACAGGTAACATTAAATCGTGCAAAGATAATTTCAGCCCTGACCAAAACCCCCATGTACCAATTTGTAGATGAGGCCATTGACCACTACATCAAGTATTTGAAGAAGAATGACAAACTAAACTTAGAGCTTTGATGAAAGCTGATATTGACAATAAAGTAATCAGGTATTGAACAACCTGACTAAATGATCAACTCGCGGATGTTATCCAAGATTTTCTGATATTGATTTATCTCCTGCTGCAAACGCTTGTTTTCTTCTTTCAATGCTTCCGTGGTTGTCAAATTGGGTTCTCCCTGATCAAAGAGCCACCAGTTGAGGTTGAAATCCGGATAATGACAATATGTTATGCATGCTAACGGCACACATAAGCGTAGTGCGGGATTAGAAGCACTTTACTTTCGGTTTTGCCTAATGTTTTTTACTATTCAATACGTTCAAATTTAGCACTTTCGCCCGCATTACGCTTATACAATGTTAGGTGCTGGCGTTCTCTCCATTATAATCTTCTACCTGTTCCAACAATTCCATTGACTTCATTAAAGGAGTCCATTCTTTACCGTTAAATACTAGTTGAAACCATTTTTTATTTCTGTTCTCGTATTTAATGTTGAAGAAAAGCCATAAAGCAATAAACGTAAATGAAATTGTAAAAAATAATGTCATTACCCATTGGAAAAAACTCCATTCGGTAAGCATAGATTCGTTCCACCAAAAGGTTGTCCAAACTGGAAGCTGTAAAAACAAAATTTTTGTTGACCAAAGTGTAGAGATTTTAAGTCTAGCCAATTTCTTCTGTGTTTGTAGGATTGGGTCATAAATTTCGACCTGGCATATTTGGATTAGTTGATAGATATATATTAGCAATGCAATAGTGGTAAGTAAAACTTGTATAGAAGCCGAAAAGAGAAAAAACTTATTAGCTTCAGAAAATGAGTTTAGATAAATTGAACTCAAAGCAATTACCCCGATACCTACCCATAAAATGCCAAACAATAGCGTAAAAAACTTAATTGGTTTCATTGAGCCCAAAATGCTATGAATCTTTACTCGAGTAATATCTTCTGTGATTTTTTTGTTTATGACAAAGCTCTCTTCCAATTTATCATTGGTTGCTTGCCAAAGCTTTTTTAATTCTAACTCGTTCATTTCATTATGATTTTAATTGTGAAAATCGTGTTTTTAACTTTTCCTTGATACGTCCTATTTTCGTTCCTACATTGCTTACTGACATTCCTAATATATCGGCAATTTCAGCGTGACTTTTTTCTTCCAAATACAGTATCATCAATGCTTTGTCTATCTCTTTGAGTTCGCTGATAAATTGCTCCAACAAATTTAGATGCTGTTCATTTTCTGATTTTTCTTCGGCTGGCATTTCTGCCATTTGTTCATTTAGTACTGTATGTTTCTTTGATCTTGTTAAACTTTTACGATAAAATGAGATAGCGACATTCAATGAAATACGATACAACCAGGTTGAAATTTTATACTGGTCATTGTATTTGTGGATAGACTTCCAAATCTGTATCATCATTTCCTGAATGAGGTCTTGCTTGTCTTCTTCGTTTGGGCAGTATGCACGCGCAACCTTGAAAAAAATACCTTTATGCTGTTCAATAGTATCAACAAAAAATTGTTGTCGCTCTTGTTTTTCCATTATAGTGTTGAAAACCAATCTTTGATAAAAGTAAAAGATTGTATGTTATGCCTTACACCATTGTGAGAAGCTTTATCAATTATCTGAAT
>JBGTDZ010000071.1:0-23016 GCA_041748055.1 Aquaticitalea sp. | reverse complement strand
AATATATATGCGAAAGCTATTCCCACCATAAAAAATCCCTCAATCGAACTCATCAAGGAGGCATGTTCATTTTTTGTTTCTGTAATGATCCCGATAAGGGAATACACAGATAACTTAATCAATGCAAAACTCACCCCGATGGACAGGAACAGAATTTTTGTATAGTCAAAAGAATTGCCAAAAATCATTAATAAACAACCAAAGAACACAATGGCCAAACCTGTGAGCATAGCATTTTTATAACCAAATCTGGGTAAAAAAGAAGCCACTAGAAAAGAGACGATGGCAATGGGTAAATCCTTGAATGCTTCCAATAAAGAGGCCTGCGACTCACTTACATGATACACGTTGATGGATTTGGCAATGACAATCCCCACGCTGTTCAATAGGATCGCGAAGACAAAATAATTGAGATAAATAGATATTTTGATGGGTAGATTTTTCATGGCTCCTAAATTAATGACCGTGTCTAGTTAATTGATGACCAACGATTTCACGATTCATTTTGGACTCATTCAAGCGGAAAGCCAGTAGTGCGGCTATGGTGAAAAATACGCCTGCAAATAACATGGCGTTGATGGCATTTCCTCCCAAAAGATATTTATATATTGGGCCAAAAGTCAAGGTCTGGATAAACATGGGAATGACAATCATCATATTCAAAATCCCCATATATACACCTCGTCTGGATTGGGGCACAATTTTCGAAACCATGGTATATGGAATGCCCATCATTGCCGCCCAACCTATACCGAACAAAACCATTGGTAGAAGTACTAACGTTGGGTTCGAAATATAAGGGATGGTAAACAGGGCAATTGCCGTACCCATCAAACTTATTGCATATACTTTTTTTCCACCATAACGCAGGGTTAGTGGTACCAGCGCTAGTGCTATCAGCATGGTAACAATGTTGTAGGTCAAACTCATTTTGGCCGCTTGGGAAGCCGCTTCTGAAGTTGAAAATCCTAAAGTCAATTTGAACAATGGCGTTGTAAATTGCCAATAAATGAACAACGCATACCATTGAAAGAGATAGACCGCACCAATTTTCCACATGAATTTGGGCATTTCCTTTATGGATTGAACAATTTCCAAAAAAGGTTGTGATATACGTTTGCCGATGGATAGGCTATTAATTTCATTGATTTCAGCCATCTCTTCATCTGAAGGGGGTATTTCGGGCGTTTTCAACACAGACCACAAAATAGTGGCAAGCGACAGAAAAGCGCCAATGAAGAAAGAATAATACAACCATTGAGGAATGGTCCCAGTTTTATCAACCGAATCGCCACCGAACAAATATTGAAACAGCACGATGGAGCCATTCGCCAAGAGAATTCCAGCCCCAACAAATAGACTTTGCATCTGGAAGCCCATACTCAATTGGTTGTCAGGTAATTTATCACCCACAAAAGCACGGTACGGTTCCATTGCCATATTATTTCCTACGTCTAGAATCCATAATAAGCCTACAGCAAACCAAAGTACGGGACTGTGAGGGAAAATAAACAGGCTCAAACTACCCAACAATGCGCCAATTAAAAAATAAGGTTTTCGTCGTCCCCAACGTGGTGACCAGGTTTTGTCTGACATGGCACCTATGATGGGTTGAACAATCAAACCCGTTACGGGACCAGCAATATTTAATATTGGCAACATATCTTCAGGAGCACCCAAGTACAGAAAGATAGGATTGATGGCCGTTTGTTGAAGACCAAAACTGTATTGAATTCCTAAAAACCCAACATTCATATTAAAAATTTGCCAGAAGGAAAGGCTTGGTTTAGTGATGTTCATAGTTATAAAGTTAGTTGGTCATTTGTTTTCGGTTCATATTTTTACAATGCTCATGGCAAAACCTCCTCCAGGCGCCAGATTTACATCCAAGGAAGAAGCCTTGGTCAACTGTAATTCCTCAATGACATAGTCTTGCGGATTATTATCCCAATGGGCATTCGGGCCATCTTTGTAAAGTATGGCTTTATAGGTATTGTTTTCTTCAAGGAAATCAAAGGTCAATGTGGCCGTTCTGCCGTTCTCATCGGTAATACCCCCTACAAACCAATTGCCAGTAACACGCTCCTGTCTTGCAATGGTCACAAAATCGCCAACTTCACCTTCCAGAACTCTTGTTTGTTGCCAATCGACGCCCACATCAGTAATAAATTGGAATGCGGGATGCGTTTTACCATCTACCATATAATGTTCCGGTAAATCGCATGCCATTTGAATGGGACTGTAGATTACCACATATAAGGCCAATTGTTGCGCCAAGGTGGTGTTGACTTGGTTGTCTTTTTTATATTCATCAAATTTGATGTTGAACACCCCTGGAGTAAAATCGAAGGGTCCAGAAAGCATGCGCGTAAAGGCAATTGTAGGTAAATGACCGGGTGGATTACCACCATCTATAGCCCAAGCGTTAAATTCCTGCCCTCGCGCACCTTCCCTTGAGATTTCATTGGGATAGGTTCTTCGCTTGCCAGTATCTTTTATCGGCTCATGGGCATTTACTGCTATTTTCATTTTAGCGGCCTTACTAATCACTTTTTGATAGTGGTTGACCATCCATTGCCCATGATGGTATTCGCCTTTGGGGATTATCTTACCTACATAGCCTGTTTTTACAGAATTGATATCATTCTTCTTCATAAAAGCATAGGCCTCATCCATCTGTTTTTCATAAGTTCTAGGGGCGGCGGAAGTTTCATGGTGCATGATGACTTCAATACCCTTGTCTTTTGCATAGGCCATGACCTCATCAAAATTATAATCTGGATAAGGGGTCATAAAATCGAATACACCTTCACGGTCATCGGTATTAATCCATTTATCCCAACCTGTGTTCCAGCCTTCAACCAAGAGTCCTTTGATACCATTTTGTGATGCAAAATCGATATATTTTTTGGCATTTTCTGTGGTTGCGCCATGTCTGGAAGTGCCTGATTTTCCCAAAGTGAAGGTATTCATATCTTGACTACCTTCCATATCCCAAGTGGATTTGCCGATGTGCATTTCCCACCAAATGCCCACATATTTCATGGGTGTGAAGTAAGTGACATCTCCTATTTCATTTGGGTCGTTGAGGTTCAAAATTAATTTGGACTCAATCAAATCCCCAGCTTTTTCGGCTATTTGAATGGTTCTCCAAGGTGTAGTGAAAGGCAAGGTAACTTTTGCTTTTCCTCCCAATCGTTCGGAGCCCACAAGCTCACTGACCATGGAAAGATTCTGGTTGTCCACCTTGAGGGTCATACCTGCATAATTGGTCAAATCGGCCTCGTGAAAACTCAAATACAATCCATCTTCTGTTTTCATGGTTACAGGCGTATCGACCGCATTTTCAGGAATATAAGTTGCGGCGAGTGGTTGAACACGTTCGGCTAGTGCATTGATTTCAGAAAATTTTGTTTCACTGTACAGTTGCTCATAAATGTCCCAATCTCCTGGAATCCACCATACTTTATGGTCACCTGTTAGATTGAATTGCGTGTTTTCATCCGTAATTAAAACCTCTTTTATATTGTCCTGTTCAGGAAATTCGTATCTAAAACCGACACCATCGTCATACACCTTAAAATGAATGTCCAATTTTCTTTTAATTTCATTTTGCTCTTCTAAATGAATGACCATTTCATTGTAGTTATTTCTGACATCCAACTGCTCTCCCCATGGCAATTGCCAAGTTTCGTCTTCCGTTGCTTTTGAGTCACTTACAATCTTAAAATTGGCTTTCAAAGAAGGCAAATCCTTAAAGTCAAAACCCATAAACGAGGTATCAATGACGGTTTTGTTTTTATGTGTGACCAAATAGAAGGGCTGGCCGGATTTTGATAGTCCAAATTCAACACGGATATTGGTGTTTGGAGAATTTGCGGTTAAATTTTCTTTTGGCTTATCGCATGAAATTGACATGATTATAAGCACAATCCAATAATAAGGGTTGATGATTTTTTTCATGATCATTTGTTTTTTAATACTATTAATCCAATGATAAAATCACAGCTTGATAAGGCTTTAAAGTGATCATTTTATTTTCAACGGATATTGAATCGTAATTATTAATGATGGTTTTATCAATATCTTTTACTTCATCTAATTCAATACTTGAAGTATGTTCTTTAAAATTTAAAATGACTAGCATTTTTTCGTTGTTTAAAGTTCTAGTATAAGCATAAACGTCAGGGTGCTCTGCTTGTAAAAGCTTATAGGTTCCATAAACCAACACGGGGTTTTCTTTGCGTAATTTCACCATGCTCCTGAAATAATTTAAAATGGAATTTGGATCTTGATCTTGAGCGGCTACATTAATATTAGCATGATTTTTATTGACCGACAGCCATGGTTCACCTGTGGTGAAATTTGCATTATCTGAAGCCTCCCACTGCATTGGGGTTCTGCCATTGTCTCGCGCGCCACCTGTTTTTTGGTCTTCAATAAATCCTTTTAAATCACCGCCTGCTATCTTTACTTTCTCATACTCCGCAATGGTTTCAATATCTCTATAATCTTCGATGTTATCAAATTTAGCATTGGTCATACCAATTTCATCTCCATAATAATAATATGGGGTTCCTCTCATTGAAAGCAAGAATGTGGACAGCATTTTTGAAGAATAATCCCTGTATTCTGGAGCGTCATTGCCCCATCGGGAAACCATTCTGGGTTGGTCATGATTTCCTAAATAAATAGTGCCCCAACCTTTGTCTTTATAAACAGCATCCCAATCTGAATAGATTTTTTTAAACGCTACTAAGCTCCAGTCCTGATTCATTTTCTTAAAATAACCTGGAATATATCCTAAATTGACCCCATCAAAATGGTAACCCATATTAAGTTCTTTGCGATCTTCATCCACAAAATTTAAAGCGGTTGATTTTAACATTCCCGCACCTTCCGCAACAGACATAATATCATATTTACTTAATACTTCTCTATTCATTTCTTGGAGATAATCATGTAAATGCGGACCACTGGCTAAATACACATCCCAACGTCCTTCATAATTTTGATCAAGATCTCTCTGTGTAATAACAGGAAAAGTGGTGTCTTTTGCTATAAAAGGAATTACGTCCATTCTAAAACCATCAATACCTTTTTTAAACCACCAATTCATCATATCATAAATTTCCTGACGAACTTTTGGATTCTCCCAGTTTAAGTCTGGTTGTTTATAATTGAAATAGTGCAAATAATAAGCGTCTGTAGTTTTATCATATCTCCAACCACTTCCATCTGCTTCAAAAGCGCCTGGACGAAAGGCGGGCTTTCCTTTTTCGGCAGGCCACCAATGGTAATAATCCCTGTATGGATTGTCTCTCGATTTTTTACTTTCCTGAAACCATTTGTGCTCATCACTACTATGGTTTACAACTAAATCCATGACTAATTTCAAACCTCTGTCATGCATCCCTTTCAGTAAAGCGTCAAAGTCTTCCATAGTTCCGAATTCCGTCATAATAGCCTGATAGTCAGAAATATCATAACCGTTGTCTGCGTTTGGAGACCCATATATTGGGTTTAACCAAACCACATCTATTCCCAGACTTTTAATATAATCCAGTTTTGAAATTATCCCCTTCAAATCACCTACGCCATCTCCATCTGTATCTTTAAAACTTCGTGGATATATTTGATACACAACGGCTTCTTTCCACCAAGTTTTTGATGGCATAACAACCTCTGCCTTTTCCTCTGCTTTCTTATTGCAACTTATCAACGAAAGGGCTGCAAATGATATTAAAACAAGTGCTTTCATATATAAAGGTTTTAAAAGTTAATCAATTAGTTTTTATTGAACAAATAATTGCTTGATATGGTTTTAATACAACTTTTCCTTTCTCCTTGTTTAAGCCCTCACAATTGTTAATGAGTATGTCTTCTATAACTTTAGTTTCTGGCAACTCTATACTTGATTCCTGGTCCGTAAAATTTAAAAGCACTAACATTTTTTGATGGCCCATCGATCGGGTATAGGCATAAACCGCTTCATTTTTGGCGTCCAATAATTCATAAGCACCATAAACCAGTACTTCGTTTTGCTTACGTAGATTGACCATCTTCCTGAAATGATTGAGGATGGAATTGGCATCCTTTTCTTCTGCAGCAACATTGATTTCGTTATGATTATCGTTTATTGGCAACCAAGGAATACCTTCAGTAAATCCTGCGTTTGTAGAAGCGTCCCATTGCATAGGAGTCCTGCCATTGTCCCGCGACAGAAAGTTGAGTTTTTTCATAAACTGTCCCATATCCTCACCTTCCGAAAGGGCTTTTTTATAACCATTGATGGCTGCAATGTCTTTGTATTGGTCAATGGTATTAAAATCGATATTTGTCATCCCGATTTCATCGCCGTAATAGATGTACGGCGTGCCTCTCATACTCAAAAGGAAGGTGTTCAGCATTTTGGCCGATACCGTACGATATTGAGGGCTATCGTTACCAAATCTGCTCACGATTCGCGCCGCATCATGGTTGGAGAGAAATATGGAAATCCAGCCTTTCTCGGCAAAGGATTTATCCCATTTCGTAAAAACGTCCTTAAATTTTGGAAGTGTATATCCTTCTAAAGAGTTGACCAAGTCCACACTTTCAAAATGATAGGCCATTTGCAGTTCGTTCCTATCGGCATCTACCAAGTCATGTGCGTCCTCAAGGCTACTACCAGCACCTTCCGAAACTGCAAACACGTCGTATTTGCTCAACACTTCGGTATACATTTCCTTTAAATAGGGATGTAAATTGGGCCCCATGCCATAATATTTGATTACCTCTTTTTGATAGCCTTCGGGCAATTTTGGAAACGTGGTATCCTTACTTACAAATTGAAAAGCATCCAATCTAAAACCGTCAACGCCTTTTTCTGCCCAGAATTTCATGATGTCATAGACCTCTTGTCTCACTTTGGGATTCTCCCAGTTGAGGTCTGGTTGCTTTTGGGAAAAATAATGCAGATAGTAAGCATTGGTAATGGAATCGTATTTCCATGCCTCTCCTTTTTCGTCAAAGAAACTCCAACGGTAGTTTGGTTTTCCTTTTTCTGCAGGCCACCAATGGTAATAATCCCTATACGGATTATCCCTTGAACTCCTGGATTGTTTGAACCATTCGTGCTCATCGCTGCTGTGGTTGACGACGACATCCATCACAAATTTGATGTTTCTATCGTGCATGCCTTTTAGGAGTGCGTCAAAATCTTCCATCGTGCCAAACTCTTTCATAATTGCCCGGTAATCACTGATGTCGTAACCATTGTCGTCGTTAGGAGATGCGTAAATGGGGTTTAGCCACACCATATCCACGCCCAGACTTTTGATGTAATCGAGTTTTTCTGTTATGCCCTTTAAATCTCCAATGCCATCGCCATCGGAGTCGTTATAACTTCTCGGGTATATTTGGTAAACAACACCTTCTTTCCACCAGGTTTTTGATGCTTGTTCTTGGTCATTTTCTAAAGGTGTTTGCTTGGATTTGTCGGAGCAAGAGAAGGCGAATACCAATAACAGAATGGTTAGGATAAAATACTTCATGGTGTTTTGGTTTTTATTGGTAAATAGATTTCAGCCTCCCATTTCAGTTCGTCGCCCCCTGAATGTGGGTCGTTAAGGAACACTTCAACAGGTAGATTTTTAACCTCGATGTTATTTCTTTCAGCATAATCCATCAAGGTAAACCAACCTCTATCCGAAAATTTATAATTGCCATTGAACATAGTTTTAAGCACTTGTTGTGGTTTTGTTTTCTTGATTTTGACACGATTTGAATCAGGATAGCTGTCCTGTTCATCAATTGGAAAACAAAAGTCAAAAGTTATCAGGTCGTCTTTGAGATTCCAATTTGTGACTTCTATAAATGGGTCACCTGTTAGCACAATGTTGTTGTTCCTCAAATAGTCCATCACATCGATGGTGTGGCCAATCATCAATTGCGCCTTTTCATTCAGCTTGCATTCAAGCGTGACGTAGGCGCAGGTTTTTGCTTTCAACATGGTTTTTTCAACTTTGGAAACCTTATATTCCTCTTGGTGCAATTTCAAACCTTCTTTGATATGTTCTGCTGTGGCCAAACTCCACCTTACAAAATTCGTTTTAATAAACGGGACTTTTAGTTTTTGCGCTAGGCTATGCTCTTTATCCGTTAAAAAGGCCGTTATTTTCGTTACGGAGTCGGACTCTCTTTCAATGGTCCATTTGATATCGATGATAGAATCGGAGACGTAAAGTTCCTGGGTCAATTCCGAAAACGGCTTTTTTGAAATTGTAGAGACCGCCTTTTTGGAACTGGGTTCCCAATTGTTCCACCCCCAAAGCGTACTATAAACGATACCTGGTGCTTGCGGTGTCCTAAAGGTTATTTTATAGTCATAATCCTTAATGAAAAAGTACCAGACCATTGCCATTAGCAAAAGAGAGACGGCACTATATGATACTAATTTCTTCATAATTTAATTTTTCATTTTCAACTCATTCACCAAATCCCCAACGTTGCGGCCTTGTTTGAGCCCTTCCACAATGGCTGACCTGTAATGGATGCCACCATACATTCGGCTAATGGCTGCTTCCTCTGCGGCTTTGTCAAAGGATTCAAATGTCCGAATTGGCAGGCCATAAGGAATCTCTGTATCATCATCAAACATAAAATCATCACCAAAAATGGACGTCAGGACTGTGGAGGCCGCACCAGAGGCTACCGAGTGGCCACTTGGATATTCCGGGAAGGGAGGTGTCTGCAATATAGGCTTCCAGTTGTCATCGATATGTTGATTGATAAGTGTTTCTGGCCTTATGAGGTTGCTTCGGTATTTTTCATCCCAACAACTTATAAAAGCCTCAAAAATACCAATCGACGTTTTTGTGTAGGCATAGACGGTTTCCTCAAAACTAAAATCTCTATTCTTACAGGCAATTTTTGTAATGCCTATCCAATGTGCACCTGGTGTTATTTTTTTTGTGGCAAACATCAGATGACCTTTCGTGACGGAAACATATGGATTGCAATCCCAGAACTGCGCGATAGCCAATTCTTGAGAAGCGTCACCCTTCTCGGTCATTTCGTTCCTTACATCATAAACTTCCAAAAGTTCCTTGTAAAAATCGGAGTCTTTTTCTAAAGAGAATTCAGGCGGTGGAATAGGTTTGAATTGAGATGATGAATCCATTACCAAAGTCCTGATTTTTTTCCAATGTGGTTCAATGCCATCCATATAAGAGGGTGGTGTGGGCTGCCAACGTGATGGACTCTTGGCATTCACATTGTACTTGGGCATGGTTCTGGTCTGCACATAATTATCGGTTTTCATCCATTGCATGATGTGTGTCGCCACAGAGAGTCCGTAGGCTTCCGAAGCCAGAAATTCATTTTCATTGGTGTTTCTCCAAACAGTATAGAGACTATCCCTAAAGTTGGTTACTGTTTCTTCTGAAAAAACAAGCTGCTTATCCAATTCGAGATGTGCAACCAATGCCGCAACTTTTAAATTGACATTGTTGTTTTCCACTTTTGGAATGGGTTTCAAATCATTCAATTGACCCGAGAGCGAATGATAAACTTCACTGTTTTGTGCTAAAATCTCAAACGCTGCTATGTTGGGATAGACAAATATCCGACTTGCGACAGGTGGTGAAAAAATATCATGTACCATGATTTGGGTTACTAGATCAACCGTTTCATAGTAGTCCTTCGCAGTGACTTCAATTGGTTCTATCTTTGAATCGCAACTTTGTAACATTGCAAATCCAAAAACCAATAACCAAATCTTATTTAATTTCATCTGTGTATACTATTTTATAATGCGCAAGATGGAATGCCAAAATTATTCATCTTCGTTTTGTTTGCTATTTAAAAGTGGATATTTCATAAACCTGAGCATCTTCATTATGAATTACAGCAATTAAGTAATTTTTATTTTGAAACCTAATCGTTTCCAGCTTTGTAACCTCCTTATTGAAAAAATCCAGCCCGATGGAATTTCCCAATTGTATATTTTTTTCATCGGAAATGAGTGCACCAAGAAAGCCATCATATCTTCCATGATAGGGTTTTACACCAAAATAATTTCCTGCACATAGCACCTCGTCTTTTCCTGAACGATTGATTTTTACAAAACAGTTTATCGGCGCCACCTGTAAGCGATTATCAAAGGCTACAAATTTGAACTTTCCATTCGTGTTTTTTAAAACTCCCGAAGCTAACGTATATACCTTAAATACTTTCGCCTTGTCCAAAATCGCTTTGTCAAAGATCTGATTGATTGGTTTTCCGGCAAATGATTTATAGGATGTAAATTTCTTTTTTGTAAGACTGATGAGTTGCGAACTCAATTCGTCCAAGCCTTCCAATGTAAAATAATCGCCATTTTTTTCGATGGCGACAAGTGTTTCTGTCATGGAATTGTTGTCGAAGTCGGAATAGTACATCAGCATCGGAAACTTTTGGGAAGCCTTGAATTTTGAGTTGGTGCCCCAATTCCCGAGGAGATAATCCATATCACCATCGCCGTCGATATCAAAAGGAATGATGGCACGCCATAATCCATTTAACGATTCTGTAGAATAGCTTTTGGTCTTGTCGCTAAAGACGCCCTTGTTGTTTTCTAAAAATATGGGCGCCATCCATTCACCCACGACGATTAAATCTGGTTGCCCATCTTGGTTGAAATCTGTCCAAACGGCGTCACGCACCATACCCAAATTGCCCAATGATTTTTTTGTAAAAGCGCCTTTTTGGTTTTCCAAAATATAGCTTTCTGGAATTTTGCCAAAATCATTCGAAATACTCGCGTTGCCCACAAAAACATCCAAATCGCCATCGCCGTCCATATCCATCGCCTTTACAACTGAGGTGTCCTCATAACCTTCGGGCAGATTCAAGGCTTTTAATCCATCCTGTGACCAACTGTACAGATTATTCTGGAGCGCAGCCGACTTTCCAAAAAATTCGCCACCACCAGAAGCCACAAAAAGTTCATTCTTTTTATCACCATCAAAATCAGAAATAATGGCTGAACTAGCTTCAACAATAGCATGGTTTTCAAAAAGCGTATCTTTAACTTTAGTGAAGCCCGATTCATTTTGAAGGTATATTTCCGAAGTCACATGTTTGCCATTTCCAAAAAACAGGTCGGCTTTTCCATCATTATTTAAATCGCCAGTGGCAATCGCAGAGCCTCTATCGGAAATTTGATAAGGTATCAATTTGTTCCGGTTGGAATCGATGTAGTCATTGTCCACATTCTTAAATTGAATGCCAAGATTATCTTCAACCTTACTAAAAACAGTTGGAATATTACGGTTCAAATCTTCGTATTGCAAAGGACTTACGTTTTCAATCGAAACCGTAATGGTTTGATTTATTGATGTATTTTTTAATGTTTGAAATGTCTTGTTCGGCCAAATAACTTTAATGGAATCAACCTTTTTAATGGAATCCAGACCGAAATGCAACACAGGTTCAGAAGACGATTGAAATCCTCTCTGTGGGAAAAGTTCTTTATAAAACTTCGAACCATTGGCGTACACAAACACTTTGGTGCCAATCCCAAAACCGTTGGTCTTAATATAGCGAAACTTTAGTTTTATATAATTCTTTTTGGTATTGGTGGTGTTGATATAGAGCGTTGCAGGCGCATTGATATTATTGGTCACCAAATCCAAATCGCCATCATTGTCCAAATCGGCATAGGCCGACCCCGTGGAATAGCTGGCATCTTGCGTGACCCATTCGTTTGTTCTATCATGGAATGTCAAATTGTCGCCACCTTGATAAAAGGCGTTTTTCAACTTCCCATCTGGCATATAGTTCAAGGCTTCCTTATCAATCAGGGTTGTGGTCTCAATCTTCTTTTTGACCTGACTGTTGGAGATGTATTTGATGTAATCCAAATCATTCGGCCTTTTTGGAATGCCGTTGGAAATGAATATGTCAGGCTTTGTGTCTTGGTCATAATCTGCTATCAGGGCGCTCCAACTCCAATCAGTTGCTGCAATATTGCTCAACAGCGCAGTTTCTGTAAACTTACTGGCCGCTTGATTGATTTGCAGCATATTTCGTGAATACTGATAATGGTATCCGAATTGTTCGGTACGCAAATTCTGGATTTGAATATCATCATCTCCTGCTGATGTTTTGAGGACAAATTCATCATCTGGAAGCATATCCAGCGTGATTAAATCGGTAAAACCATCATTGTTGATATCTGCAGCATCATTGCCCATTGAGAACTTGCTGGTATGTCCAAAATGATTTCGTATATCTTCGCTAAAGGTGCCATCGCCATTATTGATGTAGTAATAATCATCTTCGTGAAAGTCGTTGCTCACATAAATATCCGGATAGCCATCACGATTGAAATCGGAGATTGCAAGACCCAAACCATAACCATTGGCACCTCCGTATATGCCTGCTGCTTCGCTGACATCGGTAAATTTATTCTGGTCGTTTCGAAGCAATTTGTCGCCACTTTCGTATGTCCGATTGTTTCTGATGCTCGCCTTTCCAAACGATTGCTCTGTATGAATGGCGTGATTGAGCAAGAACATGTCTAAATCTCCATCCAAATCATAATCAAAAAACGCGACGCTCGAACTGTAATTGTCAAAATCTAAACCAAACGCTTTGGCGCTTTCGGTAAACGTCAGATTGCCATTGTTGATAAAAAGTTCGTTCTTACCAATAAACCCATTGATTCCGACAACAGCACAAATATATATGTCTAACAATCCATCGCCATTGACGTCTGCCATTGCAACACCAGTACTCCAGTCGCTTGTGCCGCCAACATTGGCTTTTGAGGTTATATCCTCAAACTTCAAGTTGCCTTTATTTAAATAGAGCTTGTTCTCATTTTGGTTGGAGGTAAAATAGATATCCGGAAGTCCATCATTGTTAATATCACCAATGGCCACGCCACCGCCGTTATAATAATATAGATAATCCAAAATATTTTGGCCTACGGTATCTTTTAAAGTATTGTTGAATTCAATGCCAGAATCCTTTGGGGCCAGAATCTCAAATAATTTTTCTGGATGCTTCTTGCAACCAGAAACCAGCAAAAAAAGGAGGCTATATATCAAGTACTTATTCATTGTTTATCTTGAAAATTTTCGGTTGTTCGTTATTGATGCCAACCACTATAAATTTATCTTTTAGGCCATTCACGGCTATAATCCTCTTGACCTCACCATCCATAAGAAACCCAGATTTTGTATTATCGACCCAAGTGAAGTCGCCTTTGCCATTGCCCAACAATAGACTGCCCCGATTGGCATCCAGACGTGTGTATTGCGGTTTGAAGTTATAGTTATTTCCGCCTAGGAGCACATCCAAATTGCCGTCTTTATCAACATCTAAAATATTAATGGCGTTCACGCTGGAAAATTGAACCTGTGGCGGTAAGGGCATGATTTTAAAATGGCCTTTTCCGGTATTCAAGGCAATGACAGATTCCGAAAAGTTAATCTCACGGATGATGGACTGCGCTAGAATTTCATTGGGAAATAGCTCTGATATGGGTTTTGACGCATAATCAGAAAACTTTAGATTTTTCTTTTTTAGGGATACTATCTGTGAGGTCAATTCATGCTTTGTCAGAATCGGAAAATCCTTCCCGTCAACCGTTTCTGTAATAATCTGTTCAATTGTGCCATTGTTGTCAAAGTCATTGACATACAATTTCAAGGGCTTTTCATTGGAAGGTTTGTACGGCATATTCAAGCCATTGTTTCCCAAAACCAAATCGGGCAATCCGTCATTATTGACATCTGCAACTTCAACCGTGTTCCACCAACCTTTGAACGAATCCAAGTCTGTGGGAAAATCGACCAACTGTTTGCCATTGTTTCGGAATATTTTAGGCGAGCCCCAATCTTGGGTCACTATCAAATCCGTTTGGCCGTCACCATCAACATCATACCAAACCGCATCTGTGACCATTCCCAAATTTTTGAATGCATAGGCTTTGCTATTGGTCACATCTTTGAATTCACCCCTCCCGACGTTTTCCAGCAACTGTTGTTTGGCATTGATGCCGTACACAGCCGGGACACTTCTGCTGCCGATGAACATATCCATGTCGCCATCGCCGTCATAATCGCAGGGCACAATCACCGATGTATTGTGAAAGGTTGATGGAATGATCTTTTTACTTTTGGAAAAATTGCCTTTTCCATCATTGAGATAAATTCGAGTCACGTAGTTTTTTTCGTCCTCCACCTCATTTCCGCCAGAACCTACAACGAGGTCGTTATCGCCATCAGAATCCACATCAAAAAATGTGGAGGCCGTATCTTCGAGATTTTTGTCTAATTCAAATGCCACGGAAATGGCCAATTTAAATATGCCAGAAGCGGTTTGAATGTATAACTGACCGGTTTGTTCTTTTGCGCCTCCTATGAAAACATCTTCCAACCCATCGCCATTGACATCGGCAGCGGAAATCGTTGGCCCCTCCTTGGACACCATTTGCTGAATCAGTCCTTCATAATTAAAATCTGAATGGTTATTTTCGATATGTGGTTTTAGTGACGAATTGATTTTGGTGAAATAGGAAGTCTGTGCTTTTTGAGGTTTAGAATTTTTTATCAATGCATTTTCCTGTTTAAAGCTATAGTGCTGATTGGGAATAATATCTCTAATGATTTCACTGGAACCATCTGGCCATAAAATTTGGATGGAATCCACTTTTTTGGTACCGATGCCGATGGTGTGGACATAATCAACCGACGATTGGAAGCCGCGGGACGGCATGACTTCCTGCAAAATAATCTCATCTTTTGAAAATAATTTTATTGCACTACCAATACCATAATTATTTGGGGAAGTTCCCTGTAATTTGATTTTGATGAATTTATTCGAGGACAGGGTATTGGTATTATTTCGATAGACCATCGCTTCCTGATTGACATTGTTGATGACCAAATCGAGGTCGCCATCGTTATCCAAATCGCCATACGCGGCGCCATTTGAAAATGTAAGTTTTTCAAAACCCCAATCATTGGTCATATTCTGAAACACCAAATGTCCAGAATTTTTAAATGCATAGTTGGTAATGGGCGTACTGGGCATTTTGTTAATGATGTTCTCAACTTCTTCCTTCTTGCCTGTCAATACCATATTCTGGATAATATCATTGGCAAAAAAGTTCATAAAATCCTGATTGGTCAAATCGTGATAAATGCCGTTGCAGACAAAGATATCCTTATAACCATCGTTGTCCATATCAAAAAGCAGCGCACCCCAACTCCAATCGGTCTTGGACACGCCGCTCAAGTTTGCAATTTCCACCATTTGACCATTTCCCGTATTAAGCTGTAAAGTGTTTTGCATGTACTGATGGTCAAAATCCAGACCTTGCTTTCTTTGATAAACATCATAAGTTTCAAACATCGTGGTTTCTTTGATTCTCTTGTTGTCCTCCGGTAACATATCTGTCACGAAAATATCTGGATTGCCATCATTGTTGATGTCAGCCATATCGGCACCCATGGAGGATTGGCTTGTATGGGAAGTGAAGTCTTTAATGCTTTCCTTGAACGTACCATCTTGATTGTTGATATACAGATAATCATGTTCGTAAAAATCATTTGAGACATAAATATCTGGATACGAATCATTGTTGACATCACCAACAGTGACGCCAAGACCAAAACCTATGAGACTACCGAATATTCCAGCTGACTCACTGACATCCACAAACTTGCCGTTATCATTTCGCAGCAATTTATCCCCACCGCCTTTAAGCAAGTTGGGAACGTTCCAATCCCTATCCCTTAATTCCCTTTTGTTGGAATAGTTCAGGGAACTCACAGGAATGAAACTGTTGTTAAGAATATAAACATCCAAATCACCATCTTTATCATAATCAAAAAAAGCGGCGTGGGTTGTCAGGCCTCTTTCATCAAGGTTATAATCTGCCGCCTTTTCAGTAAACGTCAAGTCGCCATTGTTGATATAGAGTTCATTTTTGAGTGTGTCACCATCTATATTTCCTGCATTGCAAACATATATATCCAAAAATCCATCGGAATTGATATCAACCATGATCACACCTGTAGACCAGACATTGCTGCCGCCTACTTTGGCCGTTTCCGTGATATTTTCAAATTTAAGGTCGCCCTTGTTGAGGTACAATTGGTTTTCGGCTTGGTTGGCCGTGAAAAAAACATCCGCCAGGCCATCATTGTTGATATCCCCAATGGCAACGCCTCCACCGTTGTAAAAGTTGCGATAACTAAAGATATTATAGTCTTTGGAGTTTTTTACATTATTCGCAAAAGTGATGTTGGTTTGTTTTGAGTCTAAAAGGGAAAATAACACAGGTTTTTCTTCTGAAATTTGAGTTCTATCCTTTTCGCAAGAGGAAAAACTCAAAACAAAAAGACATATCATTACCTTTCTTATCATGACTTGGACGTAGGGAATATAAAAATAAATACTATTTAAAAAAGAGGCACATGTTCATGTGCCTCTTTTCATTACTCATAGACTAATCAAATTTAAACTTTTTGTTCTTAATACCCCGGATTTTGTTTTAGATTGGGGTTTGTACTCAAAGCGGTTGCAGGCACTGGAAATATGAGTTTTGTTCTATCAGATGCATCAGGTTTTTGCTGAACGGGGTTTAAAAACGTTCCGAACCTGATTTGGTCAGTACGTCTGTAACCTTCCCAATATAGCTCCCTTGCACGTTCGTCCAAAATATCATTTAAGGAAGTCCCTGTGTAAACGGCCTGTACCCCTCTAGCTGTCCTCAAAGTATTCAATGGAGTTGAAGGATCGCCACCCATTCTTGCCATGGCTTCGGCCTTCATTAAATACATATCGGCTAGCCTATATATGATAAAATCATTTGCAGGCCTTCCTAAATTGCTGTAATCTGGCATATACTTCACGATTCTCATCCCTTTTTCTTCGGTGGAATTGGCCAGTTGGAATTCTTGTGTAAGCACTAATGGAGCACCCTGTCTGTCAAGAACCATATCGCCATTTTGTTTGAATTGTTGGCCTAACAAAATCCCCGTGTTTAATCCAGAAACATCGGTCAATCCATTATAATCACCACCCCTGCGAGCATCGCTACCATCAAATTTATCATATAAATCAGTCAATGCGACAAAACCATTCCATCCACCAGGATTATGATTATAATGTAAAGTCATGACAGACAATCTTTGCATGTCCCCACCAGTAACGTTATTATTTTCGGAAACAAATACATTTTCAGTTGCAATATCCGTATTGTTGGGAGCAAACATGTCAAAATAATTAGTCTGTAAGCTGAACGGACCAGAAATCACGATATCACAATAATCAATGACTTTTTGCATATCGCCAGAATCAAATGTGTAAGGAGCTGCCTGTGGCGTTCCATCTTCATCAGTGGCTTTATAAACCGCTTTATTCAAATAAAGTTTGGCGAGCAATGCTGCCGCAGCATATTTGTTTGCAGTATTATTTGCAGATGTTGATGGCATATTTCCATAAACGGCCTCTAACTTGGAAATAGCCAAGTCCACTGCGTCTACCCGACTCAAAACAGTCGGAAAATCTGCATAGCTGGAACCAGGTTCTCTATAAGGAACTTGTCCCCAAAGGTCCATGGCATTATACAGGTAAAAGCTCAAATAAAACGTCGCCACTGCTTCTTCTTCGGCCCCAGGGTTGCTCGACAGCGCATCAATTGCTGCAAACAATCCACCAAGAATTTGGTCCCAAGCACCATTGATACGTGGATGTGACGAATTCCATTGATGCAAATGCAAGGCTCTCCAGGCCCCACCATCATCCCAATCGGATCCTCTTGTTGGCCCAGCCATTTCATCAGTTGGATGCTCCTGTAAAACGTACTGGAAATCGGTGTGTTGGAAAGAGCGCAGCTGATTATAGGCCGAAGATATCTGTCCAGTAACGATTTCTTGGTCGGTAAGACCGCTTTCTTCCAGTAGCCCGTCTAAATCTTCATCGAGATCAGTACACCCGAAGATGATGACAGCGCTAAAAGCTAAAATTAAATGTTTTTTCATAATTATTTTTTTTAAAAATTTAAATTCAATCCCAGTGAAAAGGAGCGAGCTCTTGGATATCCAGAATATTCAATTCCAAAAGAAGGAACTCCATTCACTTGTTTGTTTGTATTGACTTCAGGGTCAAAACCGCTGTATGGCGTTATAATAAACAAGTTTTGACCTGTAATGGCTAATCTCGCATTTGAAAGATATTTGCCGACTTTACCCAATTTTTCACCGCTAATCGTATAGCCTATACTAGCATTCGATAATCTAAAAAAGTCACCAGATTCTAAAAACCGCGTTGATACTATAGGACTTGACCCTGGATCTTCACCATTATTTACGACACTGCTGATGACATTTTCTCCTCTGCTTAAAGCGGATGCACTAAACAAAGCGTTTGCAGTGTTATTGTAAATTTCATGCCCGTAAGCACCGTATCCATTTGCAATGAAATCCCAATTTTTATAGTCCGCTCTTAAATATAAACCTACGTTGATGTTCGGGTTGGGATCGCCAACAAATGCCCTATCACTTTGTCCTCCAGGTTGATCGAAATTGGTATCTACAACACCATCGCCATTGGTATCGGCATATTGTGGCGTTCCGTTGGCATCAAAGCCTAAAAACACCGGCAGGTAAAAGGCGTAAAGCGGTTGGCCATCATATAATAATTGTAAGTTTTCGCCGGAAAGTCCTTGACCGCTCGCCGATCCAGTAGGAGTACCAAAATTAAGAAAGGCGTCTTTTCCTTCAATTTCATTTGTCAGGAACGAGATGTTCCCTCCAACATCCAGTGAAAAATCTTCTTGACTTATAGCTTTAATGTTCAATCCAATTTCTACGCCTGAATTTATAATTTCATCATCAAAATTTGACCATGTGAAAGAGCCTACCGGTCCAGGTTGAGAGACAGGGAGCCTGAATAGAATGTCATTGGTGTTTTTTCTATAGTAATCAATGCTACCAGTGATTTTTCCGTTGGCAATTCCAAAATCAAGCCCAAAGTTCAATTGAGTTGTCGTTTCCCATTTCAGATCTGGATTACCAATATTCAAACGTGTAACGCCTCCGCCATCTTGCGGAACAAAAACATCTCTCGAAGCTTCAGCATTAAACTGTTGGTTACCCGTTTGTCCCCATCCTGCCCTGAATTTAAGTTCGCTTATTACTTCTGGCAAGAAACCTTCTTCTTGGATTTTCCATGCGAAAGCGAACGATGGGAAGTATCCGTATTTGTTGTTCGACCCGAATCTGCTTGATCCATCTGCCCTGATGGTTGCTGTTAGAATATATTTGCTTTTGTAATTAAACATTCCCCTAGCAAAATAAGACTGTAGTGAAATTGGAACGAAACCAACCGTTCTGCCTATTGGATTGTAAGCTAAAGATGCATATCCGTTTCGTTCTACTGTTTCTGCTGCAAAAATATTATCCAAGTAGAAATTTTGGTCGTCAAAATCATAATCCCTGAGGGTAATACTTTCTCCACTACCTGTATATTGTTCGTAGGAATGACCAATCACGGCGTCAATATTAAAATTTTCTGAAACATCCTTATTAAAAGATATTGTATTGGTAAATAACTGATTTAAAAATTTGGAGTTTTGCACATTTGCAAAACCTCTGTCTAACGTTATATTGGTGTTGAACAATCTTGAAGCGGCTATACCTCGGTAAGCATTTGTTCTATCAAATCCATAGGTAAAGTCGTATTTAAGATAATCTGTAAATTTTAAAGTCGCTTTGACGTTTCCAAACAATTTAGTGGTTTCTGAATTGTCGTTAAAATAATCCAAAAAAGCGAGTGGGTTTCTCTGATTGTCAGAAGGCTGGTTGTAAGTGCCATCTTCATTGTAAAAGGACCGTGTTGGATTCCATTTTAGAGCGGAAGTCAATAAATCACCTTCAGCACCAATAGACTCTGACAATGCTGTTGCTTCACTTTCAATTTGAGATACTGTAAGGTTGGAAGACAATTCCAAAACGCCATCAAAAAAATTCTGGGATATGTTAGTGTTCAATGTGGCCTTGTCCAATCCGGTATTCCTAATAACGCCCTCTTGATTAAGCAATCCCACAGACAATCGATATGCCCCTGTGTCCGAACCACCTGAATAAGATAAGTTATGTTCTGTTGTCAATGCATTTCGTGTAATTTCATCAAAGGCATCCACGCTAGAACCCTCGTCAGCCTCAGGGTTGGCATTCGCAAACTCAGAGGCATTTAAAAGGTCGTAAGAATTGGCCACGGCTGAAGCGGTAGTAGTAAATGAATAGTTTAACCTACCCTGTCCTTTTTTACCTGATTTAGTTGTTATAATGATGACACCATTAGCTGCACGGGAACCGTAAATTGCGGTCGCCGACGCATCCTTTAATACTGAAATCGACTCTATATCATTCGAATTTATAAAGTTCAACGGATTTTTTGCGCTGGTAGATCCGGATATATTTCCTGTGTCCGAACCAGGGGAATTGGTGTCATTGTTGAATGGCACTCCATCAATCACGTATAAGGGATCATTGCCAGATCGTACGGAAGACGAACCACGTATTCTAATTGATGCACCCGCACCTGGCTCTCCGCTAGATGTAGTAACCTGAACACCTGCAGATCTTCCTTGGAGAAGTTGCTCGGGAGAAGTGGTAACACCTCTATTAAACTCGTCGGCATTCACTACGTCCACTGCACCTGTTGCATCTTTCTTGTTTACCGAGCCGTACCCTACGATGACAACTTCGTCAAGCAAAGCTGCATCTTCCTCTAAAGTGATTGCAATATTGTTTTGTCCTCCAACATTAACTTCCTGCGTTTTATAACCGACGTAACTAAAAACTAAAATCGCGTCTGAAGCCACATTTTCCAATGTATATTCTCCATCAAAATTAGTTTGGGCTCCATTGGTAGTGCCTTTAACAAGTACGTTAACCCCTGGTAACGGTCCCGAATTATCTGAGACAACACCACTTATGGTCTGTGAATGAAGTACTCCCGCTAGAAGGAAGAAAAAGCCAAAGATGACTTTTTGTAGTAATTTTTTTTTCATCTTAAATTGGATTAGTTAATTGTGCTTAAATTGGTTCAGTTGAGAAATTATGATATGTAATATATGCTATTATTCCGTCAATTTCATAACAATTTCAGTCTTTTTTTAGCTTCTTCCAAAGATTCAGTTAAAAATGACTTAAAAACAGACCGAAAACGTTTTCGGTAAATGTGATTTTCTTACTTGATCACTGATTATTTGAGAATATCTCATATATTCACGCTATATATTTCTTAATTAGAGATTCTAACAGTTAATATTATCAAATTTTGCATGTATTTTTCTGCCTGTTGTACCGTTCGGGTCAATAAAATAAGCAATTGTAGTGGACATTTCAATTAAGTAGTAGCTATATGAATAACTCAATTACATTCAGTCGTCATGTCTAAAGTAACGTTAAAAGAGATTTCAAAAATTTTGGGGCTTTCAACCTCAACAGTTTCAAAAGCTTTAAAGGATTATTCAGATATCAATGCCGAGACTAAATTAAGAGTCCAAGAACTGGCCAACCGACTTAACTATACCCCCAATGCATTTGCACAGAGCTTGAGGAGCCATGAAACAAAAATAATCGGTATTTTGGTGCCTGATTTGGTGCACCATTTTTTTTCTAGCATCATTAATGGCGTTATTCAAGAAGCTGAAAAATATGGATATCTGGTCATTGTACTCCAGTCCCATGAATCATACGAAGACGAAATTAAACAGTTGAAATTACTTGTTGATAAGAATATTGATGGCATTATGCTCTCACTTTCTGACAAGACCGTTAAGTATGACCATATCATCAATGTCATCAAAGAAGGGATGCCAGTAGTACTTTTTGATAAAATTACTCATTTGATTGATTGTCCAAAGGTGATTATAGATGATAGGAAAGCGGCTTTTAGCGCAACGGAACATCTCATTAAAATCGGATGTAAGACCATTGCTCACATCACAGGTCCTTTAAAGCCAAAAACCACCATCGATCGTTATATGGGGTATAAAACGGCACTTGAGACTTATGACATACCTTTCGACAAATCCTTGATCTACACAAGTGAGAATCTTTCCTTTGATGATGGCTATAATTTGACGGGAAAAATGATGGCAGAGCATCCCAATATTGACGGTATTTTTGCTTTTATAGATCCTGTAGCAATAGGCGTGTTGAAAGGCTTAAGGGAACAAAATATCAAAGTACCAAAACAGGTTTCTGTCATAGGGTTTAGCAATTGGTTTATGTCCAGGACCACCACACCTTCTTTAACTACCATTGATCAACCCGGTGGCGAAATTGGGAAAAACGCATTCAAATTATTGCTAAAAAGCCTAAACCAAAAAAGAGAAGGGGAAGTCTTAACTTCAGAAATTGTTGAAATTCCCACAAGGATCGTAATTAGAAAATCCACAAAGGTAATTCCATTCGAAACAAGTATTCCAATATAAGCTTGTTAATAGGCCATGGAAATTGAGTGGCGAATTACTTTTACGAAATCGTTTTCGATGTTATTTTAATGTAAATATGTTCTTTAAGGAGTCATTTGCAAATAAAAAAATGATATTAGTGAAATTAACGTATTAAAATTTTAAAAAATGAGAACAGTCCTATCAATTCTATTCTGTTTATGTGCACTCTTGCTAAACGCCCAAAATGAGGGCTGGAACATCACCACAACTACCAGTAATAATTATACTGGAGTTGCCATGGCCAATGGTAGAATAGGCATTTTACCCTCAGAAAAACTTTTTAAAACGGAAATGATCATTCTGAACAACGTCTATGACAAAGAGTCTCCTTTGGGTGTAAGCCGTATTCTTAAAGGGATGAATTTTGGAAATTTGGAATTGGAAATAGACAATGAAAAACTAACAGCCGCCAATGTTGAGAATTGGTCACAAACCCTTCATATGAAAGAGGCCTATTTTGAAACATCGTTCACTTACAGGGACAAGGCGGAAGTCTCCTTTAAAGT
>JBGTDZ010000070.1:0-14842 GCA_041748055.1 Aquaticitalea sp. | reverse complement strand
AAATTTATGGAGAATATTCACTTTTTCAAGAATCATGCGTGCGTTTTTGCTTGCCGAGCCAAGAGCTATATGTTGGTTATTTTCAATTAAAAAATCCAATACCTTCACAACATCTTGAAGAATTTCACCATCATCCATTTTATTGATATAGCTTAAATAATCATCATTTTTTATTGCCATCAATTCCATGAATTCGTCTTCGGAAATACTTTTATTGCCCCAACCCAGGATTTTTTCGAGTGACTTGACTCTGCTAACACCTTTGAGTTGCTCATTTTGATCTTCGGTAAAATCAACACCAATGCTGTTTGCCAGTTTTTTCCAGGCCAAAAAGTGATACTTTGCCGTGTCGACAATGACACCATCAAGGTCGAAAATAAATGCTTTGCTAATCATGTATTTCTATTGTGGCTTTATCATTTACCATTAATGATAGTATGCCAGCCAAAATCATAGAGCATCCACCAATCAATAAGGCGTATATGGGTTCACTATTGAAATATTTTGAAACTAAAAATCCTAAGATAGAGGCCGCCACTAATTGGGGAATAACTATAAAAAAATTAAATACTCCCATATAATAACCCATTTTAGATGCTGGTAGAGAGCCCGAAAGCATCGCATAAGGCACAGATAAGATACTGGCCCAAGCAATCCCGACGCCTATCATTGGCAACCATTCTATAGTAAAAGTTGTGGGGTTAGATATAAAATAAAGTGACATTAAACCTAGACCACCAGCAACCAATGCCAAAAAGTGAGTGAATTTTCTACTGGTACGTTTTGCCAATAATGGCAATAAGAATGCAAAGGCTGCTGCGATGATATTATAATTGGCAAACATTTCACCAACCTGATTTGCACCGACATTATACGCTTCGGAGGTAGTATCTGTTGTTCCGTAAATATGTTCTGTAACGGCTCCTGTGGTGTAAATCCACATAGAAAAAAGTGCAAACCAAGAGAAGAATTGCACCCAAGCCAATTGTTTCATGACTTTAGGCATCATTTGAAAGTCATTCATGATGGTCACAAAACCATTCCTTGACTTATTTTTTTGCATCATTCCAGAAATAATCAATGCAACTCCCCCAAGAGTTATAAGACCTAAAGTAAGTACATACAAGTCCTTTTTCAAATCTTGAACATACACAAAATAAGTTGTTATCAATCCAATCGCGAGGGCAATGACTCCTTTGGTCAAATGGGATTTTCCATTTTTATTAAACCAATCATCCGAATACGCTTCCTTTGCGGGTTTGAATTCTCGGTCAGCATTCTCGAACGCCTGCATTTCTTCTGGCGTATACTCTTTCGACTTAATAATTGTCCACAGCACTGCAATAAAAAATGCGGCTCCACCGATGTAGAATGAATATTTCACTGAATCGGGAATAATACCTGGAGGTGCGGTATTCGCTACTCCCAAATAGGTCAACATTAAAGGTAACTTTGATGCAACATAAGCCCCAATCCCAATAAAAAAACTCTGCATTGCAAAGCCCTTGGTACGTTGATGTTCAGGAAGATTGTCGCCTACAAATGCACGAAAAGGCTCCATGGATACATTGATGGATGCATCCATGATCCAGAGCATTCCAGCAGCAAACCAAAGTGCAGGCGAATTTGGCATAACAAATAAAGCCAAAGATGCTAGAATTGCTCCTACCAGAAAATAGGGACGACGACGTCCTAAACGAGAGTGCCATGTTCGGTCACTTAGATAACCAATGATCGGTTGAACAATCAACCCTGTAAGAGGTGCTGCAACCCAGAGAATTGGGATGTCATCAATTTCAGCCCCAAGCGTTTGGAAAATACGGCTGACATTAGCATTTTGTAGGGCAAAACCCATTTGGATTCCTAAAAACCCGAAACTCATGTTCCAGATTTCCCAAAATCCGAGTGTGCGCTTTTTCATTATAGTATGATTAAATTACTACTATTGATAAGCGATATTACTTATCAAAACCTATGGTGAGAAGTGAAAATATAAGTTTTGACTGTATTTGAATAAGGCGTAAATATACTAAAGTTTTTAAATTAAATTGTTAAAGTTTTTATTTGGTAGATTCGCGTTCTATTAAATTAGTTTCAATGATGATTGTTTGAAAATGTTCTTCCTCTTCTTCATGTTCGAGCTTATCAATCAATAAATCTGCAGCTTTTTCACCCATTTCCTGCCCATGTTGGCCTACGGTTGTAAGACTTGGTGTGGCATGTTTGGACAATACGCCGTCAGTAAAACCGATAAACTGAATATCGTTCGGAATCTTTAGGCCTAACTTTCGAGCCACTTTCATTGCAATAATTGCATATAACTCATTGACAGCAAAGATGCCATCAATTTTTGAGTTCCTATTAAAAAGCTGCTCAATCTCCAATTCTAGTGAATCTAAATGATCTTCTGACAATAATTCATCATCAACTTTCAATATCAAATTTGAATTTGCACTCATCTTAAAATCATCCAAGGCTTCAAGATAGCCTTGAGTTCGGAGTTTTCCAACGCTCACATAGTCTTTGGTAGTAATGATTGCAACTTGTTTACAACCGTTTTCCAATAATTTCGTCACGGCATTTTTCGAGCCTCTCAAATCATCAATAATCACTTTATCACATATAATATCATTGACAACCCTATCAAACATCACTATGGGCATTCCCTGACTGATGGTTTCATTAAAATGATGATAATC
Organism: Aquaticitalea sp.; assembly: GCA_041748055.1. Taxonomy (GTDB): domain Bacteria; phylum Bacteroidota; class Bacteroidia; order Flavobacteriales; family Flavobacteriaceae; genus JBPOFM01. The sequence continues at coordinate 12,143 of JBGTDZ010000070.1, read as the reverse complement.
TTGCTGTTGAAGTGTTTCTTTGGCAATGGAAAGAATAAATCCGTCTATACTGCCGTTGGCGAGCATCTGCATATTGATCACTTCTTTGTCAAAGGATTCATTTGAGAGGCCCACAATAACATTGTATCCACGTTTATTTGCCACAAGTTCTATGCCCCTAATAACTTGGGCGAAAAAATGATGCACAATTTCTGGGATAATGACCCCTATGGTTTTGGTTTTTCTATTTTTGAGGCTTAAGGCAATGTTGTTAGGCCTATAATTATATAATTTTGCAAAAGCCTGTACTTTTTCGCGAGTATCTTCGCTGATTTCAATACTGTTCCGCAATGCTTTGGACACCGTAGAGATTGAGACATCAAGTTCTCTCGCTATTTGTTTTAGGGTAATTTTCCGTTTCATTGTATCTTGAAATTAGGGACAATTTAGCAAATAAAGTTGAAGTAAATCAAATTTGCAATTCCGAAGTTCACATTAAATTAAGCGCTAGATTGTTTATTTGATAAATTTTGCTTATTTTCATTGAATTCTACCCAATCAATAAAAAGTTTTTAACACGAAAACGTTTTCGCTCGGCTTATAGCGAGGTGTATTTATTTATATACCTAAATTTTACATAGATTTAACCCGAGAAGTGAAAATATATTGAAATTTAAAAAGCAACTAACTCTTAAGAATAGTGTATGAAAACATTTTTAAATAGCATATTATTAATGACTCTGTTATTTCCCTCCATATTGTTGTCACAATCAACCGTTTCGGGAACGGTAACGGAAGCGTCCAGTACATTGCCAGTGCCTGGTGTGAATATTATCATCAAAGGGACCAGTACCGGAACAACAACAGATTTTGATGGTAAGTACTCCCTGAATGTGAAATCTGGAGACATCCTGGTATTTTCTTACATAGGATACGTCACGCAAGAAATTCAATATACCAACCAAAAGACACTTGATGTAGCTTTTGCTGAAGATGCATCCCAACTTGACGAAGTCGTGGTCATCGGTTATGGTACCGTGAAAGAAAGTGATGCGACTGGCTCGGTAACTTCTGTTACTGAAAAAGATTTTAACAAAGGTCCTGTTGTGTCCTCTGATCAATTGATACAAGGAAGGGTTTCAGGTGTTCAGGTCACCAATGGTGGTGGATCTCCTGGTGAGGGTGCCACCATAAGAATACGCAGTGGTTCCTCACTTTCGGCTAATAATGACCCTCTTTATATTATTGATGGAGTCCCAGTAGAGAATGGTGGTGCTGGCATAACTGGTGGTAGAAGCCCTTTAACAACAGTCAACCAGAACGATATTGCCACTATAACTGTTCTTAAAGATGCTTCTGCTACTGCAATATATGGTGTGAGAGCTTCTAATGGTGTCGTTATAATTACAACTAAAAAGGGTAAAAAAGGCGATTTAAAAGTTACATATAACGGTTCTTATTCTATTGCAACGTTGGTTGACAAAGTAGAAGTTTTGACTGGTGATCAAATTAGGGATTATGTAACCAATAACCCAGAATCCTCGGCAGGACAGATTGCACTTTTAGGTGCTGAAAATACAGACTGGCAAGATGCCATATACCAAGATGCCTTTGGAACAGATCATAACGTGGCCGCTTCAGGTGGTACGGACAATTTTGTTTATAGAGCCTCGATAGGTTATTCAAATTATGACGGAATTCTTAAACGTGACAATTTTGAAAGAACGACAATGGCTGCCAATTTAATTTTTGACTTCTTTGACGACCATTTAAAATTAGAAATTAATAGTAAGACGACCCTGAGCCAAAACGATTTCAGTAATAGAGGCGCAGTTGGAAACGCTATTGGCATGGATCCAACACAACCGATTTACGATCCAACATCGCCGTATGGAGGCTATTTCCAATGGTTAGATCCAAACACGTTGGATGCCAATGGCAATCCACGAATTTATTCACTTGTCGGTGCCTCAAATCCATTGGCTTTGATAGAGCAAACCAATAATTTCGGTCGGTCATTCAGAAGTATAGGCAACTTCAAATTCGACTATAAAATGCACTTTCTACCTGAATTGACGGCCACTGCAAATATTGGGTATGACTTTATTGATGGGCGAAATTATGGGTTTAATGATCGCGATTTTGCTGGAAATGCCGTAGATAATGAAGGGAATATCAACACAGGAAATTATTCTGGAAAAGAAAATAAAGAGAATCGATTGTTGGATTTGTATTTGAACTACAATAAAACCCTCGAAAGCATTAATACCAATATCGACGTTACTGCTGGTTATTCTTATCAGGATTTCAAATATCCATTTGAAAGTATTCGGCTTGTTGGTGATCGAACTGAAGTAATCCAAAGTGAAAATCGATTGAATTTACAGGGATTTTTTGGACGTGCTAATTTTACAATTGCCGACAAATATCTGTTAACAGCTACTTTTAGAGCTGATGGGACTTCACGTTTTTCCGAGGACAATCGCTGGGGATATTTCCCATCCGCTGCTTTTTCTTGGAAAATGCACGAAGAAGGATTTCTAAAAAATAGTAGTGTGGTTTCTGAATTTAAACCTCGTATCAGTTGGGGGATTACTGGACAGCAAGACGTAGGCGGATTGTATCCTGCCTTGGCACTATACTTACCTGGAACAGACTCGGCAGCGTACCAATTCGGTTATAATGCAGATGGTACTCCGAATTTTGTAGTTCCAGTCAGACCACAACCGTTCAATGCTAATTTGCAATGGGAAGAAACTGAAACTTATAATATTGGTTTGGATTTTGGATTTTTCGATAATCGAATCACAGGTAGTATTGATGCCTATAGACGAGAAACAACCAAACTGTTAAATTTCGTTCCTAATCCTCAAGGTGTAGGTTTTTCAAATGCGGACAATTATAACATCGGTAGTTTGGAAAACAAAGGATTGGAATTTTCTGCCGATGTTTATCCGGTCAGAAATGACATCGTAAGATGGAGAGTTGGTGGAAATGTTACCCTACAAAAATCTGATATTACCAAACTTACTTTGGTCGATGACCCAAACTATCAAGGCGTTCTATTTGGTGGAATTGCTGGTGCCGTAGGTAACACCATCCAAAATAATCAAACCGGATTTGCTCCAGGCTCATTTTTAGTGTACGAGCAAGTGTATGATACTAACGGACGACCGCTGGAAGGAGTTTATGTTGATAGAAATGGAGATGGGATTATCAATTCTGATGATTTATACAGATATAAAAAACCCGCACCAGATGTCTTTTACGGTTTCAACACTGATATTACGTATAAAAATTGGGATTTTAGTGCCTTTTTTAGAGGAAGTTGGGGTAACTACAATTATAATAACGTAGACTCAAATAGAGGATTTGCTGATACTGTATTAGGTTTGAATATAGCTCTATTTAATGGTGTTCCTAATTTATTGGAAACTGGTTTTGCCCGTCCTCAATATTTCTCCGACTATTATATTCAGGAAGCCTCTTTCCTAAAGATGGATAACGCAACTTTGGGTTATACATTCAGTAAGGTTTTTGGCGAAAACTCGACGATGAAAGTAAGTGGAACTGTACAAAACGTTTTTACAATTACAGATTATAAAGGAATTGACCCTGAAACAACTGGAATTGACAACAATCTTTATCCAAGACCGCGTACCTATTTAATAGGATTTAATGTTAACTTTTAAAAATTGCATATGAAAAATTTAAAATCAAAAACCTTAATTTGGAGCTTATTCGTCATTGGTATGATAATGACCCTGACTTCATGTTTAAGTGACTTAGACCAGTCAGACCCACAAAACACGAATGTTTTGTCGGCTGAAGCACTGTTCAGTGACCCCGGTGCTTATGAGCAGTATCTTGCAAAACTTTATGCGGGTTTGGCGACAACGGGACAACAAGGTGGAGCAGGACAACCTGACATCTCTGGTATCGATGAAGGCTTTAGCCAATACATACGTGGCTATTGGAACCTTCAAGAGCTAACGACTGATGAGGCAATTATTGCTTGGAACGACCAGACCATTAAAGATCTTCACTATCAAACTTGGGGTGCAAGTGATGTGTTTATCAATGCCCTATTTTCTCGTTTGGATTTTCAGGTGAAAAACTGCAATGAGTTTTTGCGTGAAACAAGCAATGAAAAATTAGATAGTCGTGGCGTCTCAGCCGAGTTAAGAGCAGAGATTGCGGGCTATAGAGATGAAGCACGTTTTTTAAGAGCTTTGAGTTATTGGCATTTTCTAGATCTTTTTGGAAGTGTGGGACTCGTTACCGAAAATTCCTCAACCGAATATTTCTTACCTGCACAAGCTTCAAGACAGGAAATTTTTGATTACGTGGAAAGCGAATTATTGGAAATCGAAGGAACTTTGAAAGCACCACGAACCAATGTATATCCTAGAGTAGATCAAGGAGCAGCATGGATGCTACTGGCAAAATTGTATATGAATGCCGATGCTTATTTTGGTACAGATAGAAATGCAGATGCACTTACATACGTCAATAAAATTGTGACTTCAAGCTACAGTCTCGGTCCATCATATCAGAACCTATTTCTTGCTGACAATGATACGAATGGATCTCAAAACGAATTCATTTTCTCTATAGCATATGATGGGCAATTCACACAAACCTTTGGAGGTACTACCTATTTGACACATGCCCCAGTTGGCGGAAATATGTCTGCTTCCGACTTCGGAATAGATGGAGGATGGGGTGGTATCAGAACCACATCGGCATTTGTTGATAAATTTGAGATGGCATTTGGAGATGAGAGAGAGCAATTTTTTACCGAAGATCAAACGTTGGAAATAAACGATGTTTCTGATTTCCAACAAGGTTACGCTATTTCAAAATGGAAAAATGTGGATGTCAATGGTGATGCTGGCTCAGATTCTCAAGGAGTTTTTGTGGATATTGATTTTCCAATGTTCAGATTGGCTGATGCTTATTTAATGTATGCGGAATTGTTCTTAAGAGGGGCGGGAGGCAGCCAGAGTGATGCATTGACCTATGTGAATATGATAAGAACCCGTGCGTTTGGCGACTCATCGGGTAACATCACCGCTGGTAATTTATCTTTGGATTTCATTTTGGACGAGAGAGCTCGTGAACTTCATTGGGAGGGTCACAGACGTACGGATTTGATTCGTTTTGAAAAATTTACAGGTGGTTCTTACGTGTGGCCTTGGAAAGGTAATGTGCCAAATGGAGCACCAACAGCAAATTTCAGAAGATTATTTCCAATACCATCTCCTGCAATCGCAGGAAACCCAACATTACAGCAAAACCCTGGTTATTAAAAAATATTATGATGATAAAGACATATAAACTATTAGGTTTGATACTTTTTGCCTTCATTTCCTTTACTTCTTGTGAAACAGATGATGAAATATCGGTGGCGTCAAATGTATCGGACTCCGTTCTTCTTGCTGCAGATATAAGCACAATAGAACTTGATGACACAAACCCTGGGAATCCTGCGGTAACTTTGACTTGGTCTGATGCCGATTATGGTGTTCAAACGTCTATCATTTACACCGTTGAGATAGCATCTGATGAAGCTTTCACGAATCCTATTATAGCAGGAAACTCTACTGGAAATTCTTTTTCTTGGAGCGTTAGCGAATTAAATGCTTCATCAGCTGAAGCTGGCTTGGCACCTTTTGATTTTAGTCCTCTGTATGTTAGGATTAAATCCAACATTGGGACTTCTACTACTTTACAAAGTATTTCGAACACAATTGTTCTCTCCATTAAATCGTATTATAACTATCCGTTTGATGATCTTTATTTGGTAGGGCCTGGTTGTGCGTCTGGTTGGAACAATAACAATAACAATCCTGCATTATACAGAAGCCCTGACAATGAAAATGTTTTTACATATACAGGGTATTTTAACGGAGATTTGTTTAAGATGCTTGAAACTAGGGGCGCTTGGGCACCGCAATATGGTGAAGCTGCAAATGAATTAGTTTATCGAGCCACTGAAGATGATGATGACCCTAGTCCGATTGACAACATAGTAGCGGCTGGATATTATAAATATACCGCAAATATTTCAGATTTAACTTTTAGTGTTGAACCCTTCACGGTTTCTACGCCTGTATTGAATTCTGTTGGTATCAATGGCTCAGCTACACCATCTGGAGGTTCGGAGACTGCATTACAGAAATATGGTATTGGTGGTAACGTTTTTGATCCACATATTTGGTATTCTACAAATATTCACCTAACACCAGGCGAGCTTCAGTTTGTAGCAAACAATACCGATGTTTGGGGTAGTGACACACAATTTTCCGGTCAAGCAACACCAAACGGTGGAACTATTTCTGTAATTGTTGAAGACGACTATGAAGTATGGTTCTACGCCCTTACTGGTGAGTATATTCTAATTCCTTTAAATTTATAAGACTATGAAATTTTCTATGAAAAAAATCAGCATTGTTTTATTTTTATTACTTTCTTTAGGATGTACCGAAGATGATAATAATCCTGAAATTTCCAATGCTCAAACTTTTGAATTGATTGAGCCACAGGCTACCAATATTAATTTAAATTTTGCATTTCCCGATAATCCAGCTTTTACGTTGGTCTGGACTGACAATATGACCCTTTCAAACAATTACAGTATTGAAATGGCAAGGACTTTAGATTTTCAGGCACCAATAACTTTGGGTTCGTCGAGTACAAATTCGTTTACAATGTCAGTAGCCAATTTTAATATGGCGCTCATTAATGCGGGAATAAGTGCTTACGAAAACACTGGAATTTTCATGAGAGTTCGGGCTGGAGATATAATGAGTAATATAGTTACTTTCAGTGTTAATACCTATCCTGAAACGCTTCCGGTTTTGGTTAGCCCCAGTGATGGCACTACTTTAGTACTTTCAGATGTGACTCCAGATGAGACTGCGCTTACTGTTGAGTGGGATGATCCTGATTTTAATGCAACCACGACACAGGCGTCCATTACTTATGACATTGAGACTGCACTTGCAGGAACCGATTTCGCAACTATAGCGAGTGTTGGGACAGTTGTTGATATGCTTAGTTTGAATATTAGTCATGCAGATTTAAATGACGCAGCCCTAACAGCTGGAATTGCTCCGGATGAAATTGGTAATTTAGAAATTAGAATTAAATCAACTATTGTTACAGCATCTGGAGATTTAATTAGATATTCAGAAAGTGTAACAATTAGCGTTACTCCATATTCTACGACTTTAGGTCTTTCAACATGGGGTGTCATTGGTTCTGGTTACAACGACTGGGGCAATGGTGGGCCTGATGGTGTTTTTTACACTACAGAACAACCTAACATTATTGTTACTTATTTGACATTGCTCGATGGAGCAATCAAATTTAGAGAGAATAACGATTGGGGAAATAATTTTGGTGATACTGGTGCAGATGGAACTCTAGAACAAGGAGGATCGGACATTATGGTAACAGCTGGTACATACAGAATAACCATTAACTTTAATGATAATACATATACATTGGAGACATATTCTTTAGGAATTGTTGGTTCTGCTTATAATGATTGGGGAGGCGCTGGGCCAGATGCCAAAATGTACTATGATTACACCACAAACTCGTTTAAGGTAGGTGTTAAACTTCTCGATGGTGCCATGAAATTTAGAGTCAATAATGATTGGGGTACCAATTATGGTGGTTCAGGTGGAGTCATATCAGGAGCTGATATTCCCGTCACTGCTGGATATTATACAGTAACTCTTGACCTAAATAACAATACTTACTCACTAGTGCCAGACGATATTATAGGAATTGTTGGTTCTGGTTATAATGATTGGGGAGGTGCTGGACCAGACTTTTCTTTGACCGAAGTAAATCCGGATATTTGGGTTGGCGATATTGTAACGCTTGTAGATGGGGCAATCAAGTTCCGAGTCAATAATGATTGGGGCACTAATTATGGTGGTACAGACGGAGTGTTAAGTTTAAATGGCAGTGATATCAATGTTACTGCAGGATTATACAGAGTTCGTTTAGATTTGGCCAACAACACCTATCAGTTGAATAAAATTCAGTAACAATTATAATTTTAAAAAGGCTGACTTTAGAGTCAGCCTTTTTTATTAAAAAAAAATTTGACAATGAAAAATTTTACACTAGTACTCATTACATTATTAACCTCTTACTGTTTTGCACAACAACAAACAGTGACCTACAGCGTCAATCCATCGACTTTTGAAGAAACCACCAACATCACCCTTACTTTCAATGGTAGCAGTATCAATGAAGCAACTTGGGGAGTGGCAGGCAATGCGCTCTATTTATGGGCATGGTCTTTTGATGTCAATAATCTTAACATTGTGGACTGCCCTACTAATGGTACATGGACATCCTCAAGTGAGACCAACAGATTGACTTATAATGCTGGAACTGACACATACACGATATCTTTTGTTCCAACCACCTTCTATCAACGAAGCGGAATTGGAAGAATAGGCTTTTTGGTGAAGGCAAAGAATGGCACTGGAGATAAAAAGAGTCAAGACATATTGCTCAATGTTGGTTCTTTTCAAGTCACACAAACTGCACCACAACAAAATAGCACTACCATTTTAGCTTCTGGCGGCAACCTCAATATTATAGCCAGTAATTCAGGAGGAAATGCAAGTTATGTGCTTAAGGCAAATGGTACAACAATTAATTCCAATGCGAATACTTCTAGTTACGCTTATACGCATACAAACATTACATCCAACCAAAATTATCAATTGGAGGTCACACAAAGTGGCACAACTATAACTAAAATGTTTTCCGTTATTGTCAATCCAGGAATAATTACACAAACATTGCCTGAGGGAATGGTCGATGGGATAAATTATACTTCATCCAGTTCAGCTACGTTGGTACTAAATGCTCCTCTTAAAGATTATGTCTATGTTGCAGGAAGTTTTAATAACTGGCAGCCAGATACGTCTTATGCAATGAAAAAAGATCCGGCAAGTAGTAAATTCTGGTTAGACATAACTGGGCTTACTGCTGGACAAACCAATACCTATCAATACTGGGTGGTCGATCAAACACCCATTGCAAATTCTCCAGCATTGGTAAAAACCGCTGATCCATTTTCAACATTGGTGTTATCACCTTTCGATGATTCGGGAATTTCAGCAGTATCCTATCCAAACCTTCCTGCCTATCCAACGGGTCAGGCACGTGAAGTGACTGTCCTTCAAACAGGACAAGCCAACTACAATTGGCAGGTGACCAACTTCAACAAACCTAAAAAAGAAGATTTAGTGGTTTATGAAGTGTTAATCAGGGATTTTGATTCCGATAGGAATTATCAGGATTTGATTGATAAAATTGATTATTTCAAGAATTTAAACATCAACGCCATTGAATTAATGCCTGTGATGGAATATGAAGGCAATGAAAGTTGGGGATATAACACTGCTTTTCACATGGCATTGGACAAATACTATGGTACAGAGAACAAACTTAAAGAATTTATCGACCTCTGCCACCAAAATGGTATCGTGGTCATATTGGATGTAGCATTGAATCATGCCTTTGGCAGAAATCCAATGGTACGTATGTGGATGAATGACCCTGACGGTGATGGGTGGGGAGGACCAAGCTCCGAAAGTCCATATTTTAATCAGACTGCAACACATTCATATAGCGTTGGGGATGATTTTAACCATCAAAGAGCTATTACCCAAAATTATGTGCAACGCGTTATCAAACACTGGGTAGAAAATTTTAAAATCGATGGATTCCGTTGGGATCTTACCAAGGGTTTTACACAAAATTGCACAGCGAGCAATGAAGGTTGTACCAATGCATATCAACAGGACAGGGTTGATGTTTTAAAGGCTTATGCAGATTATTCTTGGTCTTTAGACCCTAATCATTATGTCATTTTTGAGCATCTAGGTTCTGAAAATGAAGAAAAGGAATGGGCAAATTATAGATATAATGAAGGTAAGGGCATTATGATGTGGGGGAAAATGACCAATTCCTATAACCAATTGACCATGGGGTACAATACCGACAACAACATTAATGGCATAGGTCATAAATCGCGTCCACAATTTCTTGGTGCTCGCGTCATGGGGTACGCAGAAAGCCACGATGAAGAACGCTTGATGTACAAGAATCTTCAATTTGGAAATAGCTCGAACCCATCTCACGATGTAAAGAATTTGAATACCGCCTTATCGAGAATGTCTGCCTTAGGTGCCATGACCATTCCAGTGCCAGGTCCAAAAATGATTTGGCATTTTGGTGAGCTTGGAATGCAAAATTCTATATTCACATGCAATAACGGAACTGTCAATGATGAAAGTGGAACAAACGGAAATTGCAAATTGGACACCAAACCTCAACCACAATGGACCAACAACTGGCTAGGCGATCCAAACAGAAATAAAATATACAATGACTGGTCACGCATGATTCAGCTCAAACAAGATGAACTGGTCTTTGAAGGTGATTATGATATGAATTCAGGAGGTACTCTCACCCCTAAAGTGTACGTCTTTAACAACGCTTTGCCTTCAACCCAACTGAAAAATGTGGTCGTCCTTGCCAATTTTGATGTGACGTCACAAAGTGTTGTGCCCAACTTTCCGTATACAGGATTATGGTACGATTTGATGGATGCCTCTGGAAATACTTCCATAAATGTTACAAATACCACTACACCAATAAACATTGCAGCTGGCCAATTCAAAATGTATGGAAATAAAGCGTCAACGTTAAGTGTTGAAGAAGTGGATTTAAGTGGAAATTTCAAGATATATCCAAACCCGGCGAACAATTCTTTCAACATCAATCAAGCGGTTGAAGAGTTGAAAATATATGATTTGACCGGTAAATTGGTAAAAACATTCAACGGTAACTTTACCGACAATGATTCTTTTGATATTTCTGAGTTAAACCAAAGTATTTATTTGGTCAAAATTGAAAATTCAAACGGACAAGTGTTAACCTCAAAATTGATTAAACTTTAGAATAACATCTAACCCACCCAACCAGTGAGAAGGCCTTTCCATAACGAGAAAGGCCTTCTCTATTTTGGCAACTCTATTGCAAACTGACAGAAATGATTGCAATGCCATGAGGCTTTTCCAAGTCTTCTGACGAAATTTCAGGGCCGATTGAAAATTGAAGACTCTCAACACGGCTGATGTCAAATGCCGTAGTTATATCATGAGTTAAGTAGTAAGGCAAAAAACTCGGATATGGTCTTGGCAAAGTCACTGTTTTAACTGGCTCCAAATCAGCTATGGCTATTTTGTGGTTTTTCAATTCTGGTGTTATTTCAATCACCTTTCCATATGCAGAACCGTCATCCAAAACAAAAGCGATTTGAAGTTTGCATGGTGCATCATTTAATGAGCCACCATAAAATACTATCGAATCCTTGGATTTCAAATCGTTTTCTCTTCCTAATATTTTGTCTGTGATGAAATGCTTGAATGAATAATCGTAGATTGGTTTTGCGTTTAAATTTTCATCATCCACCACGAATAATTTTTCAATGTTCATTTGATATTCTGCTTCATTGTGGTTTTTGGAAGGGACCAGTTTAAAGTTATTTCTCCATTCTTTTACCAATAAATCTGAATCATCAATAGCATTGAACAAATAAATTGGATTGGTATTTGGGACCACAGTTACCCGATAAGGCTTTCTATCATGAAAATCCCAATCGGAAGGCTTTCCCTGTTTTCCGGCTGGATAGGTTATATGGGTATTATCAGTTTTTACAGTAATATTATAGTTGAGATAACCCACTGAGATTTTATCTGCAGGAACAGTGCCTTCAAAATTGTAAGCACTAATTTCTTTCAAATCAACCGTAAAACGCTCTCTTCCAGAATTACCAACCACCTGAATACTCTCGGTTGAATCTGGCGCCACATATTGAACTTTAATAATCAGTTCAGTATTTTCGGAAATCTCAGTAATAGGATTGTGCTTTAACCAAGCCTTTTTTACAGTTGTCTCAGGAGCATAAAAGTCCTTCAGTTTATTGGTGTTGAAATGGTCATTTACCGTCCAAATTTTTTGAATTCCAGATTTACTTAAGATATATGTTCCAGGTCTTATCGAAAATGAATTACCATCGTTTGTTGTTGAAAATGGATTTCCTTCATTAATAGCTTCAA
>JBGTDZ010000069.1:0-12032 GCA_041748055.1 Aquaticitalea sp. | reverse complement strand
GACAGCAGAAGTCATTGAAGTTTGTCAAGCAAAAGGCTGTTGGATGACCCTAAAATTGGAAAATGGGGAAGAAGCAATGGTAAAATTCAAGGATTATGCTTTCTTTATGCCAAAGGACATCTCAGGGAAGGAAGTCATTCTTAATGGAAAGGCGTTTGTAAATGAAGTGCCAGTCGATGAGCAACGGCATTATGCTGAAGATGCTGGAAAATCAAAAGAAGAAGTTGCAGCGATTACAACACCAAAGAAAACCTATTCCTTTGAAGCTGATGGGGTTCTAATCAAACAATAATTGCAGCGGGAAATCATTACAACGGCTGACGGTTCTAAAACGATTCATTTGGTGGATTGGAACGAGAATTACCACTCCACTCACGGTGCCATTCAAGAAGCAAACCATGTATTTATTAAACATGGTTTGCTTTTTTTTGTGGAAGGTTTTCCGGACACCATTCCTATAAAGATTCTGGAAATCGGTTTTGGCACTGGTTTGAATACATTCATCACATTGAGTGTGTCCGAAACACTGAATGTTGCCATTGATTATGTAGGAGTTGAAGCATTTCCAGTTTCGTCGGAAGAACTTCAGGCATTGAATTATTCAGAACAATTGGATGTTGCCAAGAGCGATAAATTTGAAAAAATGCACGAAACATCTTGGAATGAAAAACACAACATCACCCAAATTTTTTCCTTGATAAAACAAAAGAAATTGTTTTTCGATATTGTCGATAAGGAACAGTATCATCTTATTTATTTTGATGCTTTCGGAGCCAGGGTACAACCCGAATTATGGACCGAAGGCATGTTTCAGAAAATGTTTGATGCTCTACTACCCAACGGGATTTTGGTCACTTATTCTGCTAAAGGTAGCGTTAGACGCGCCATGCAATCGGTAGGTTTTACAGTAGAAAAACTACCTGGACCTCCCGGAAAAAGGGAAATGCTTCGCGCTGCGAAGCATTCGAAGTAGTCAAATGTTAAGAGCTAGGAAAAGCTCTTAACATTCGGCGAGCTTGCGAGCCAAATGCTTTAGGAAAAGCTCTTCACTATCCAATTTGTTCTATAATAAGAGACGATTCTTATAAAATACAGTTAATTCTGTTAAAGCTACATTAAAGTCAACTTAAAAGGTGGAAGTATCTCCTAACTTTATAAAAAAGCATAATTAATGACGGTTTTAATTACAGGAGCAACAGGATTGATAGGGAGCGAAATTGTTTACCAATGTCATAAACAAAACATTACTATCCATTACTTGACCACGTCCAAAGAAAAGATGGACGATGAGCCAAATTATAAAGGCTTTTATTGGAATCCCCAAAACGGCACTATCGACAACGCCTGCTTTAAAAACGTGGATGCAATTATTAATTTGGCCGGCGCTAGCATCTCAAAACGTTGGACTTCATCGTATAGAAAAGTTATTTTGGAAAGTAGATTGCAATCCTTGCAACTTCTTAAAGATTCGCTTTCTAAAATCAAGCACGAGGTCAAACATATCATTTCGGCCAGTGCCATAGGGGTTTATCCAGATTCGCTGACCAACTACTACGAAGAAATTGAACCCAAAACATCACAGTCATTTCTCGGAGAGGTCGCACAGCAATGGGAATCAAAAGTCGATGAATTTTCGGGGTTAGATCTCAAAGTTTCCAAAATAAGAATAGGATTGGTGTTATCGGATAAAGGCGGTGCGTTGCCACAAATCGTGAAGCCTATTGAATTTGGAGCTGGGGCGGCTTTTGGCAATGGCAACCAATGGCAATCATGGATTCATATCGAAGATTTAGCCAAAATCTTTGTATTTGTGATGCAAAACCAGTTGGAAGGCACATATAATGGCGTAGCGCCAAACCCAGTTGCCAATACTGATTTGACAAAAATGGTTGCCAAAGCTCTCAAAAAACCATTGGTCTTGCCAAACATTCCGAAATTTTTAATGCAAATGATTTTGGGGGAAATGCACATCCTTTTATTTGAAAGCCAGCGTGTCAGCTCCAAGAAAATTGAAGAACAAGGATACTATTTTGAATATTCAAATTTACCGCCTGCGTTGGAAGATTTATTGAGTTGAAAGATTTCAAAATATTAGCAAAACACAATTATTTTTCCCATTCCATTACACGAAAAAAAACCACTCCAAAAAATGAAGTGGTTTACAATATCTATTTGCAAAAGTCTATGCCTTATTGGCTTTGACCGTCACTTTAAGTTCAATGTCGTCATTGATAAAAGCGTCTCCAAGATTATCGAATACTGATTTTGATCCAAAATTTACGTCCCATTTGGTTCTGTCAATGGTAAAAGTCTCACTTTTTAATAGAAGACTAGTTTCATCCTTGGTGATATTTACTGGGAAAGTGATATTGTTGGTTTCTCCTTTAAGCGTTAAATTCCCGGATAGATTTATAATCCCGTTATCCATAGATTCTGCCTTTGTGATTTCAAAAGTTGCCTCAGGAAATTCTTTTGTATTAAAGAAATCCCCTTCTTTCCCTTCAATTGTACCTTTGAGATGGCTTTCAAGTTTTTGCTTGCCTTCACCTTCCAGATCGAGAGAATTGATAGAGTTCATATCCATAACAAAACTACCACTGGACACTAAATTGTCTTTGGTATGGATTTCACCATTTTCAATCGCGATGGTTCCATTATGTGTACCTGTAGGTTTAAAGCCTTTCCATTCAATTTGTGAAGCCGACACATCTACAATATAAGTATCTGTGGCGGCTTCTTTTTCTTTTACGGTCATAGCATCACTTGTGTCTGCTTCCTTTGCTTTGTCTTTACAACTATTGCTACTTAGAGCGATTGAGAATGCTATCGCACTGAATACTACAATTTTTTTCATGCTAATTTGTTTTTAAGGTTTCCTACAAAATTAGTAATTATGAGTCAAGTTAAAATGTGCAGCCGAAAAATTATCGTGACATTTTGACATTTTATCAATAATGGCAGTACTTTTGCCAAATCAAATGAAGACTTAAAATGAGATTGGAACAATGAGCAAAAAAGATAAAAACGAACACAACGATAACGAGGATTTTGACTTTGACAACGAGGAGACTACGCAGGTTGAAGAGGAATCTACTGAAAACCAACTTAAGGAAGAACTTGGCAAGGAAAAAGATAAATTCCTTCGTCTGTTTGCAGAATTTGAAAATTATAAACGTCGCACTGCCAAAGAACGAATGGAATTGTTCAAAACCGCAAGCCAGGATGTAATGGTGTCTATGTTGCCGGTTTTGGATGATTTTGAACGTGCCTTATTGCACACGGAAGAAGACAAAGAAGCAGATCATTTAAGGAAAGGCGTACTTCTCATTTACCAAAAGTTACTCTCAACATTGGAGAAAAACGGACTGACCAAAATGGAGATAGAACAGGGAGATAATTTCAATCCTGACGAACATGAAGCGATTACCCAAATTGAAGCACCCTCTGAAGAATTAAAGGGAAAGATTATTGACGTGGTTGAAAAGGGTTATAAATTGGGAGATAAAATTATCCGCTTTCCAAAAGTGGTGACTGGTTATTAAAACATATTAATGAGATGCCCATTTTTATGGGAAATGCACACTTTACTAAATGAAAGAAGATTATTACGACATACTGAACATCAACAAGAATGCCACGGCTGACGAAATTAAAAAAGCGTATCGCAAGAAGGCTTTAAAATACCATCCAGATAAAAATCCGGACAATAAGGAGGCAGAGTCGATGTTCAAAAAAGCAGCGGCAGCATACGAGGTATTGAGCAATCCGGAAAAGAGATCACGATATGACCAATTTGGGCATCAGGCTTTTGAAGGCGGAGGATTTGGCGGCGGAGGCATGAACATGGATGACATCTTCAGCCAATTTGGCGATATTTTTGGGGGTGCTTTTGGCGGGGGCGGATTTTCTGGTTTTGGTGGCGGATTCGGCGGCGGACAACGACGTGTGAAGGGAAGTAATCTTCGTATCCGTATCACGATGACCTTAGAAGAAATTGCCAATGGTGTTGAAAAAAAATTGAAGGTAAAAAGAAAAGTTCAGGCTGCTGGTACAACTTACAAGACGTGCTCAACCTGCAATGGTCAAGGCCAGGTCATGCGAGTTACCAATACGATTTTGGGTCGTATGCAAACAGCTTCAACATGTCCCGCTTGTGGAGGCGCAGGACAAACCATTGACAAAAAACCTTCTGATGCCGATGAACAAGGTTTGAAAACAGTGGAAGAAACCGTTTCGGTTAAAATTCCTGCTGGTGTTGTTGACGGAATGCAGCTAAAAGTGTCAGGAAAAGGAAATGATGCCCCAGGCAACGGCATCGCTGGTGATTTATTGGTAGCCATTCAGGAAGAAGACCATCCTACCTTGAAACGTGAAGGAGACAATCTTCATTATGATATGTACATAAGCTTGCCAGATGCTGTTCTTGGAACTTCAAGGGAAATTGATACAGTCACTGGCAAAGTTCGTATCAAAATTGATGCAGGTGTACAATCGGGTAAAATATTACGCCTGAGAGGTAAGGGAATTCCTAGTATAAATGGATACGGACAAGGAGATTTGCTGGTCCATGTGAATGTTTGGACCCCAAAAACATTGAATAAGGAACAAAGAGAGTTCTTCGAAAACATGAAGAATGACGAGCATTTTCAGCCAAAACCCAACAGTGAAGACAAATCTTTTTTCGAAAAAGTAAAAGATATGTTTTCTTAATGAAACCCAATTTCAAAAAGCTTGAAAAGCACATTTGAAATTGTTGGTTGAATTAATCCCGGTTTTTAGCTGGATTTTCAATTAGCTTTTTAAAATTTAAATAAAGTTGGTATAATTTGATGATAGATATAAAATTTGGATTCAAATAAAAAGTATAAATTGTTTAGTTTTCAGAAAAAACACTATATTTGAATATCACTAATTAACGTTAGTGGTATTTTTCTTTTTCATAGCAATTTTTTCCCATCCTTGATTTATTGAGGGTGGGTTTTGCTTTTATACCTTTTTGACAGTACTTTTTTATGATGAATCAGTTAAAATTAAAACCGTATTTGCTAAGGAAAGTTCTAACATTTAATATCTTTACCCTGCAAATTTTGTAACCCTCTCAATACCTTATTTATGACTGATGTATTAGTTGCTGATGCTGTTTCCAAATATTATGGAGATTTTAAGGCACTAAATAACGTTTCCATTGCAGTACCAAAAGGAAGTATTTTTGGATTGCTTGGTCCAAATGGAGCAGGAAAGACCACCCTAATAAGAATTATCAACCAGATAACCCTGCCTGACCAAGGACAAGTGCTGTTGGATGGTAAGCCTCTAAGACCATCTGATATTCAAAATATTGGGTACCTTCCTGAAGAGCGCGGCCTGTATAAGACCATGAAAGTAGGAGAGCAAGTTTTATATCTGGCACAATTGAAAGGAATGTCCAAACATGACGCTAAAGAACGATTGAAGTATTGGTTCGACAAATTGGATATTGGTGATTGGTGGAACAAGAAAATACAGGAATTGAGCAAAGGTCAGGCACAGAAGATACAATTTATTGTTACCGTTCTCCACAGACCAAAATTGCTGATTTTTGATGAACCTTTCTCAGGATTCGATCCCATCAATGCCATCTTGATAAAAGATGAAATTCTACAACTTAGGGAAGAAGGATCCACTGTTATTTTTTCCACCCATCGAATGGAATCGGTTGAGGAATTGTGTGACCATATTGCTTTGATCCATAAAGCGAACAAAGTGTTGGACGGAAAGTTGACTGATATCAAACGGCAATATAAAACCAATACGTTTGAAGTGGGATTGCAAACCTCGAACGCCGATGAAGTGGTCAATAGCATCAAGCATCAATTCGAGGTGTTCCCAGCAACCTTCAAGAATCTGAACGACGATATAAAACTAAATATCAAACTGTCTGGGCAAGAAACTTCCAATGATCTGTTGAAATTTTTGACTTCAAAAGCTGAAGTCCACCATTTTGTGGAAGTCATACCAAGTGCCAACGACATCTTTATCCAAACCGTAAAAAATAATTGACAATGAACCATCTGCCTCTCATTATAAAACGAGAATACTTGACTAAGGTGCGCAACAAATCTTTCATTATCATGACCTTTTTGAGCCCGATGATTATGATCGCCTTGATTGCAGTGGTGGCTTATTTGTCACAAATCAACAATAACCAAAACAGAACTATTTCCGTATTGGATGAAACAGGATTGTTCACAGACGTTTTCACCGATTCAGAATATATCAAATATTCATTCTTAAATAACATAAATCTTGACGCTGCCAAAGAACTCGTCAATTCCAAAGAAGACTACGGCTTATTGTATATTCAAAAAAGCAATGATTCTTCAAAACTGTACAGTGATACCAAGTTTTTTTCGGAAGATTCCCCATCTTTGACCATCATTTCCACTTTGGAGGGTAAAATAGAAAAGAAACTAACGGATCTGAAACTCATTAAAGGCGGTGTTGATATTCAAAAAATAGAAGCTTCCAGAACCCAAATCACCATTGCACAAGAAAGTTTTGAAGGACTGAAAACGTCTAAAATAGACAGTTATCTCAGACTTGCATTTGGTGGCGCAGCTGGATATCTCTTATTCATGTTCATCATCATTTATGGGAATATGATCATGAGAAGTGTCATCGAGGAAAAGACAAGTAGAATTGTTGAAATCATCATTTCGTCTGTAAAACCTATTCAATTGATGATGGGAAAAATCATAGGAACTTCACTTGCTGGGGTCACTCAATTTCTTATCTGGATCATCCTTGGAGGAGTTATGCTTTTTGTTGTTTCAGCGATTTTTGGCATTGATCTGACACAGATACAATCGCCACAACAGGATATGATAAACCAAGCCATGGAATCCTCGGAAATGCAGAATCAAGCGCAAGAATTGATGACGGCATTTTTTAATCTGCCCATCCTTAATTTATGTATTGCGTTCTTGTTTTTCTTTTTGGCAGGCTTTTTATTGTACAGTTCTTTCTATGCAGCCATTGGCGCCGCGGTGGATAATGAGACGGACACCCAACAATTTATGATGCCCATCATCATGCCCTTGGTTTTGGCTGTTTATGTCGGCGTGTTTACGGTAATTGAAGATCCACATGGCACAGTTTCAACCGTTTTCTCATTTATTCCATTGACCTCACCTGTAGTGATGCTGATGCGAATTCCGTTTGGGGTTCCAATATGGGAACAGGTTCTTTCGTTTGTTATTTTGGTGGGGACATTTGTGTTTTCTGTTTGGTTTGCAGCTAAAATTTATAGGGTTGGTATCTTAATGTATGGTAAAAAGCCAAGTTATAAGGAATTGTTTAAATGGTTAAAGTATTAAAAAATGAATAAGTTTTTTGATTTCCTAAGAAAGGAATATCACATCACAGAAAATATAAGTCTCAGCATGATGGATTTGATTATCATGATTGTGGTTCTGATACTTGCCACCATCATCATGAGAATGATCCTCAAATTACTGAGCCGAAATTTGCCTTATGACGATAAAAGGAAATTTTCTGTAGTTTTTGGATATGCACGATGGTTGGTGTACGTCATTATAGTACTCATTACCTTTCATTCCCTTGGCATTCCTGTAACGGGTGTTTTTGCCGCCTCTGCTGCACTTTTAATAGGGATTGGTTTGGCACTGCAGACTTTGTTCCAGGATATAATTTCAGGTGTATTTATTCTCATTGACCAGTCCGTACATGTTGGCGATATCATTGAGATAGAAGGAAAGGTTGGGCGCGTCGAGGAAATAAAACTACGTACCACCAGAGCGGTAACCATTGACAATAAAATTCTCATCATCCCCAATCATTTATACCTCGCAAACAGCTTGTATAATTGGACCCAAAACGGTACCACTACCCGCGAAAGCGTAAAGGTTGGTGTGGCCTATGGCAGCGATGTGCAGTTGGTTAAAAAGTTATTGTTGCAGGCTGCCAAATCTCAAGCAGATGTATTGGAAAGACCTGAACCCGCGGTTTTGTTTACTGAATTTGGGGAAAGTTCCTTGAATTTCAGTGTTGCCTTTACGATCAATGATAGTTTTAATGCACGAATTCCCCAAAGTGACATACGGTTTGAAATAGACCGATTGTTTAGAGAAAACAATATATCCATTCCTTTTCCTCAAAGAGACATTCATATTATTGAAAAAAAAGACGCTTCCAAACAATAATAATGCACAATAGAAATCTCTTCTTACTTATAAGTTTTGGGTTATTTTTTGGCTTTTTAAATATCTCACAAACTACCGATTTATTACGGTTGGAATATTTGAACATTCCTAACAGCAATACAAAAAACTCAATCAGTAGATACAGATTTCTTTTTCAGGCACCTTTAAAGGTAAGTGAAGGAAATTATATTGTTATTGGAGGTGATTATCGCTACATCGATTTGTCTTTGGATAATGTGTCATTCTCCACCGATGATTTGAATTCTGTTCAGACAATAGAAGGTTCTCTTGGTTATTTGCACCAGGTCAAAGAAAGTGATTGGTTTTATGGAGTAAAAGTGGGAGCGCGGTTGTCATCCAATTTTGATTCCAAACTGGTTGCTGACCGTTATATTTATCTTGCCAGTGCTTATGCGATTCGAGATCGAACCAAAGAGGGCAAAGCTGAGAAACCGAACAGATTGGTATTGGGTCTGGATTATACCACCACCCCTGGACGTAATTTTCCGCTCCCGGTTCTAAATTATTATCGAGAATTTGCTCCTAGTTGGACTTATACATTAGGAGTTCCCAAAAAAAAAGTTCGTTACAAGTTTGATGATAAAAAACATGTGCAAGCATTTGTGACATTGGATAATTTTTTTGCAAATATTCAAGGTAATAAAATTGTGAATGGCAAACTTGCAGAAAACATTTCTTCGACATTGGTGTAGGCAGGATTGGGTTATGAGTATTTTTTCACCAAACATTTACTATATTACGGATATGTAGCCTACAGCATTTCCAATGATTATCGATTGAGGAACAATGATAGGGACGATATTTATATTATTGAAGACAAAAATACAGTCTATTTTAGAACAGGAATAAAATTTAAATATTAAGATGGCAAAAATATTAATCATAGAAGATGAAGCAACCATCAGAAGAGTGCTGATGAAAATTCTGACCGAAGAAAATGAAAACTATCAGGTTGAAGAAGCCGAAGATGGATTGGTCGGAATTGAAAAAATAAAAAAAGAGGATTACGATTTGGTGCTCTGTGACATTAAAATGCCAAAAATGGATGGTGTCGAAGTGTTGGAAGCAGCAAAAAAAATAAAACCTGAAACGCCCATCGTCATGATATCAGGACATGGTGATCTGGATACAGCGGTCAACACCATGCGACTTGGCGCTTTCGACTATATCTCAAAGCCTCCAGATTTAAATCGTTTATTGAATACAGTAAGAATTGCCCTCGACAGAAAAGAGCTTGTCGTTGAGAACAAAATGCTCAAAAGGAAAGTGAGTAAAAACTACGAAATGATTGGTGAGAGCAAAGCCATTACTCATATCAAAGAGATAATCGAGAAAGTGGCCGCAACCGACGCACGGGTTTTAATTACCGGACCCAACGGAACAGGGAAAGAACTCGTTGCGCATTGGCTGCATCAAAAAAGTGAGCGCGCCAATGGGCCGATGGTAGAGGTAAACTGTGCAGCCATCCCATCCGAACTCATAGAAAGCGAACTGTTCGGTCACGTAAAAGGGGCGTTTACCAGTGCCGTCAAAGACCGAGAGGGAAAATTTGAAGCCGCGAATGGTGGCACTATTTTTTTAGACGAAATAGGGGACATGAGTCTTTCTGCACAAGCAAAAGTGCTTCGGGCCTTACAAGAGAGTAAAATTCAGCGAGTTGGAAATGACAAGGATATTAAAGTGGATGTTCGTGTGATTGCTGCAACTAATAAAAACCTAAAAAAAGAAATCGAAGAAAACAGGTTCAGGGAGGATTTGTACCATCGGTTGGCGGTGATTTTGGTCCATGTGCCACCTCTAAATGACAGAAGAGAAGATATTCCGCTGCTGGTGGATTATTTTGCTGGAAAAATTGCGGATGAACAAGGAACGGCCAAAAAATCCTTCACCCCAAAAGCCGTTAAACTATTGCAGGAATACGACTGGACAGGAAATATTCGGGAACTGAGAAATGTGGTTGAGCGCTTGATAATTCTCGGAGACAAAGAAGTGAATGAGAATGATGTGAAATTGTTTGCTTCTAAATAGAAAATAGAAAATAGACAAAAGATATTAGTCAATAGTAAAAAGACGTCAAAATAATAAGCAGCAAAAAAATTAAACCATGAAAGATATTAATATTGATGATTTCAAAGTCACAAGAAAAATCAAAATCAAGGATTTAAAAACCACCTATGACCTTGATGCTTCCAAAGATCAAATAGAGGAGGAGTTGGAAGACGTTCGCGAAAAATTAGGTGACCTTCAGGACACGATGTATGCTCATGGCAAGTATGCCGTTTTGGTCTGTTTGCAAGGTATGGACACTGCAGGAAAGGATAGTTTGATTCGGGAGGTTTTCAAGGATTTTAATAGCAGGGGAATTGTAGTTTATAGTTTTAAAGTACCAACTGAACTGGAATTGAAGCACGATTTTTTGTGGCGACATTATATCGCATTGCCTGAAAGAGGAAAATTTGGTGTCTTCAATCGCACACATTACGAAAATGTTTTGGTGACAAGGGTTCATCCTGATTATATCTTGGGTGAAAATATTCCATCGGTCAATTCTGTCGATGATGTCAATGAAGGATTTTGGGACAAGCGTTTTGACCAGATCAATGATTTTGAAAAACATATTGTTGATAACGGTACCATTATTTTCAAGTTCTTTTTAAATCTTTCAAAGGAAGAACAAAAAGACCGATTATTACGTCGTCTCGATAAGCAAGAAAAAAACTGGAAATTTTCCCCAGGCGATTTAAAGGAGCGTACCTTATGGAATAGTTATATGGATTGCTACGAGGATGCCATCAACAGAACTTCAAAAGCGAATGCACCTTGGTTTGCGATTCCCGCAGATGATAAAGAAACTGCTCGTTACATTGTTGCAAAAATAATGTATGACACAATGAAAACTTACTCTGACATACAAGAACCTGAATTGGATGACGATATCAAAGCAAATTTGGAAGTCTATAAAAAACAGTTGGAGAACGAATGAAACATAACCTGCAAAGTCTTCAAAACCTTATATGTTTAAAAGTGTTGGTATTATGATTTCATTTTGAATTCTTCTCTATTATTAATAGTATATTGAGTGTTCAAATAAATTGAATTTTTCAAATGAAATATTTTCTTCTTCTTGTTGGCATAGCCTTTTCACTTCATGTATCCGCCCAATCGGACGCTGAAATCATCAAAAATATTTATTCCACTTCATTGACCAATGGCAAAAGCTATGATTGGTTAAATCATTTGTCCAATAAAATTGGAGGACGCCTTTCTGGCTCTTTGGGAGCAGAACAAGCTGTGGAATACACAAAATATGAGTTGGATAAATTGGGTTTGGACAAAGTTTGGTTGCAACCCGTGATGGTCCCAAAGTGGGTAAGGGGAGCACCTGAGTTTGCATATATAGAAACATCCCCTGGAAAGACCACTTCCGTAAACATATGTGCGTTGGGAGGATCGATTGCTACACCCAACGCCGGAGTCAAGGCAGGTATGATTGAAGTTAAAAGTATTGAAGCATTAGCGAGTTTGGGTAAAGAACAAATTGAAGGGAAAATTGTGTTTTTCAACAGACCAATGCAGGCCGATTTAATAAATACCTTTGAAGCTTATAGTGGATGTGTAGACCAACGAGGCTCGGGTGCCAAGGAAGCTGCAAAATTTGGCGCTGTTGGAGTGATTGTGCGATCCATGAATTTGCGACTGGACGACTTTCCACATACTGGAGCTATGGAATATGGCAACTTACCAACCTCGCAATACATTCCCGCGGCTGCCATCAGTACGAATGATGCAGAAGTTTTGAGCGGCTTATTG